>VSNJ01000004.1 GCA_009774235.1 Lachnospiraceae bacterium | reverse complement strand
GGTGCATATACAATGTAATGCACCTGTTTTTGAGATATATAATTATAGCATACATATACCTGCTGTATTAAGCAGGATATATGGCAAACACAAGCATACCAGGATGATGCAAGTAAACTTGTACATCCTCACTTTGCCTTCACATTAATAAATTAATATTTACCTATATCACCGTCAAGTGAAATAATCTGTTCATTATAACTATTATTATAACTGTCATTATAGTTATTATTATAATTGTTATTATAATTTGATACAGGTATTTCATTTCTAGGTGCAGCAGAAATACTTGGATTGCTTGAAACCACACCTGCTTTAAGTTTGTACTCTGACATCTGGTTTCTAAGGTTCATAGCCTGGTTTGAAAGTTCTTCACTGGCTGAAGCACACTGTTCACTTGTAGCTGAGTTAGTCTGTACAACTGTAGAAACCTGCCCGATTGCCTGGTCAATCTGTGATACTGCTGTTGCCTGGTCGTTAGAAGATATAGCAATATTATTAATTATATCTGCAACTTCTTCAATAGAACCAACAATCCTGTCAAGGGCTTCTGCTGTTTCTGATGCGAGCTGTCTTCCGTTACCAACTTTACGGATAGAATCTTCAATCATTTCAGCTGTTTCACTGGCAGCAGAACCACATTTAGCAGCAAGTGTCCTTACTTCCTCTGCAACAACTGCAAAACCTTTGCCATGTACACCAGCACGTGCTGCCTCAACTGCTGCATTTAAAGCAAGTATATTAGTCTGGAATGCGATATCATCAATAGTTTTAATAATCTTAGAAATTGTTTCAGAGGAGTCATTAATGTCATTCATAGCTCCAGTTAATGACTTCATCTGTCCGTTTCCATCTTCTGCCATGCCTCTTACAGTGTTTACAAGGTTATTGGCTGTAGTTGCTTCAGAAGCATTTTTCTTTGTTTTTTCTGCAATTTCATTAATAGAAGCAGTTACCTGCTGTAATGCACTTGCCTGCTCAGTAGAACCCTGTGCAAGTGCCTGGCTTGCGTTAGCCACCTGTTCAGCTCCGATAGTTACCTGCATTGTAGATTCCTGCACACTTCCAAGAGCTTTGTTATTGTTATCAACCAGCCTCTTAAGTGATTTGCCAAGAATGTCTTTATCACTGCGTGGAGTTACATCAATAGTTAAATCACCTTTTGAAATAGCATCTGCAACAGCTGCCTGTTGTTTAATAGTTTCAACCATATGGCCAAAGCTGTCCATTAATTCACCTAAATCATCATTATGTATCTTAGCATAGTCTACATCTACATCGCCCACTGCAAGTTTCTTGGCAGCTTTGGAAAGCTTTGAAACAGGAACAGTAATAGTTCTTGTAATTGAAAAGCAGAGCCCTGTCATAACAAGGATACATATTACACAAATTGCAATAAGTGCAATAGCGAGAGTTCTTACTTTGACGTCAATTCTTTCAGATTCTGCATCAGCTTCTTCTACCATTTCACTCATTAATAACTTGAAAACTTCATCAGTTTTTGTAGCAATAACCATACTGTTATTTTCAATTTCCTGTTCTGCCTGGGTTACATTGTTGGCAGTTGCAAAAGAAGAAACAATATCAGTAGATTCCTCGAAATCATCTATAAGCCCGTTAACTTCCTGGAAAGTGCTTTGTATATTAGCACTATACTGGTCAAGGTACTCCCTGAAAGTATCAAACTTTCCATCTATAGCTGCAAATTCTTCCTTTATTAAATCAATTGTTTCTTGTTGTTTCTGTGGGTCATCACTGTAAAGCCATATCATATTACGTACATTGGCTCTTATCTGGTTAAAATATGTGAATGAGTCACTTAATGCAATTTCACGGTCAGCATATACAACATAACGGCGTGTACGTTCATCATTAGTAGTCTGGAGAATATTTATGCTGGCTATGGCAATTATTATTGTAAAAAGCAGCGCAGTAGCGCCAAAGGTTAATAACTTGCCCCTGACTGAGATATCACTAAATCTAAATTTTTTCTTCATGTTAGATGCCTCCGTATTGTTTCTGTTTTTGCTCATTTTCATTTTCCTCCTGGTTTACTCTTGGTCTTCTTCCTGGACATCTTCTCCCAGTGCCGCAAGAGTGTCAGTCCCTATCAGACGTTCAGGATCTAGTAGCAATTTTACTGTATTGCCTGTTCTTGCGAGACCGTATACATATTTATTTTGTTCTTTTCCTTTGTGGCCCAGCGTCGGAGGTGGCATAATATCACTATCCATTATTGTATCTACCTCTGCTATCTGTTCTACAATAAGACCGATAGTATTGGACTTTACATTTATAACAATAATACACGTCCTGTCAGTATAATCCGTCTGGTCCATCTTAAACCTTACGCGGACATCAATAACAGGAATAATTTTGCCACGGAGGTTAAGAAGGCCTTTTATGTAATCTTCTGCTTCGGGAATTGCTGTAATTGGCTGCATAACAATAATTTCATTTACATAACTTATGCTTATGCCATAATATTCATTGCCCGTCTGGAAGGTCATAAATTTTCCTTTTTGAGTATCCTCCTCCTCCAGCACCTCTTCCATAATTTCTTCTGCCATTGTATTAACTCCTTTCTTAGCTATGCATAGTTTTATTACATGCTTTTTACTAAGCAGCACTTTACCAGTTAAGATTTATGCCTGCCTGTTTTGTGGAAGATGTTCTGGTTATAATAAGCTTTAACCCCATAGAAACAATACCACTGGCAGTTTTTAATGCTGGTGATACTATATAGGGGGTATCTGCATAAATATACTACTCCTTTCTCCTTTAATTCTTTGCCTGGCAGTTCTTTAAATTTGTATTTATCTATTCAGGCTAAAACACCTTCAATTATAGTTCCATTGTTGCTGTTTGTCAATATTTCTAATGATTTTTACATTATCTGGAACGGGTGTATAAAGTACATATATTTACAATAAAAATGCGGCTTGCAATGATATTGGCAGCCGCATTGAAATGGCATTTTATGTATAAATATGTAAAATATTTTAAATATTTATTAAATTTTCTTTGTCAAATTTTTTAATATACCCAGTAAGTTCTTCTGATACACCAACGACATTTCTAGTCATGCTTGTGCAGCTGGCAACCATGTCATGCAGGCAGGACACATTATTTGATGTAAGGTTTGCCTGTTCTGCATTTTCTTCTGCAAAAGAGGTCATGGCGTCTGCACTGTTTTCTATAAGGACTTTGTGGTCATCAAGACCACTTATTTCTGTATCAATTTCTTTAATTGATTCATTAACTTTGATAATTTCAGTGTTCAATGATGTAAATATATCCCCTGTTTCTTTTACTTTTTTATTCTGTTCCATAAATGACTCTGAAACACGTTCAGTGATTTCAACACTTATATCTGAGTTGGCAATTAATTCATTGACAATGCTGTTAATATGTTGTGTGGATTCTTTGGACTGGTCTGCAAGAATCCTGATTTCTTCTGCTACAACGGCAAAACCTTTGCCATGTTCACCGGCCCGTGCTGCTTCAATACTTGCATTTAGGGCAAGCAGGTTTGTCTGGTTAGAGATATCTGCAATAATTTCTGTAGCTGTGCGTATCTGCTGTGCAGATTTATTGGTGCGGTCTGTCTGGTTTTTAACTTCTTCGATGGCAGTGCTGCTTTCCTTGCTTATGCTTGTTAGTTCATCCATAATCTGCCCTGCGTTCTTCTGGCAGTCCCCAACTACTTCTGCACTTTTAGCCAATGCTTTTATGCTTGAATTAATATTTTCAATAGCCATGCTTATGGAATCAATTTTATCTTTCATATCATGGATATTGTCTACCTGTGACAGGGTATTATCTGTAATAGTGTTTATATTTCCAGATGTATCATGCATTGAAGATTCCATTTCGTTAAATGTATTTTCAAATTCAGCTGATACTTCACCCAGTTTGTCTATTGCACCTTTAATGCCTTTTATAACATCTGCAAATCCTGTAACAGTGTTGTTGGCAGTACGTATCATTTCACCAACACCATCATTCCGGCTGGCTAATTTTTGTATTTTGCTCTGTGTTTTATTGTCAATGGTTATCTGTGAGTTATTTGTAAAGACTGATATAAGAGGGTTGAAGAATGACCATAGTGTCATAATAACTGTTCCCATAACAGCAACCATAACGGCAACTGTCAGTATTACAGCCATAATAATGCCTATTATGCCGCTTGATAAAAGCATTAGTATTATAAACTGTACAATAAGCATTGGTGCGAAAAGAGTGGCTGAAATAAGAATAATTTTGTTTCTTGCATTTTTTTTCTTTATTATATCCATAGAAACCTCCTGTTTTCTATTTCTGGTGGCCAGGCATGTTTGAAAATTAAATATATTACAAATTATATGGCTCTGTTTTAGTGGTGCAAACATCTGTCTTTTGGTAAAACATTGGAATTTTGCCAGAGTAATATAAATTTTGTGTAATATGGTAGTTTAACCTCATTAAGTAAGCCTTTTAAAATACATGCCCTGGTGCTCTATCCAATCAGTTTTTAGAGTTTTATAAAGCTTGTTTCTGTTATTTTAAGTTAAATAGTAAAAATAAAACTTCTGTTTCTGTCTGGATAGAATATTGGTTGAAATATGTTTTTTTAATTTTATCATAAGGTAAGGGTAATATCAATACATAAGCCATGTTTATGTAAGAAAAATATGTACGTATTTTGTATACATTCACTTTTATGTCCAAATCCAAGCAGGGTAATGTTGCGTTACAAGTGAAATATTGGAACTGCCAGAGCCACATAACTTGTGTACTAAAAAAATGGGAAAACTCAAAACTTGTTTTAATATTGACATTAGCTGTACATATTGTATAATAATTACTTTACAGGTTTCCAGTATTAATGAAGAAAGGAAAAAAACATGGCAAAAAAATTAATCGAGCTTGTTGGAATTACAAAGTCTTTTGGTAATAAGACAATATTGGATGAGATGGATTTATTTATGAATGAGAACAGGTTCCTTACGCTTCTTGGTCCAAGTGGATGTGGCAAAACCACGACTCTTAGGATTATAGGCGGTTTTGAGATGCCTGACAGCGGAAAGGTACTATTTGAAGGCAGGGATATTACAAATACGCCACCAAATGGCAGACCGTTTAATACTGTATTCCAGAAATATGCACTATTTACGCATATGAATATAGAGGAAAATATAGCCTTTGGGCTTAAAATAAAGAATAAAACAAAGGAATATATAAAAGATAAGGTGAAGTATGCCTTAAAGCTTGTCAACCTTGACGGTTATGAAAAGCGTATGCCTGATTCATTAAGTGGCGGACAACAGCAGAGGATTGCTATTGCAAGGGCTATAGTTAATGAACCACGTGTGCTGCTGCTTGATGAACCACTTGGTGCACTGGACTTAAAATTAAGGCAGGATATGCAATATGAGCTTATACGTCTTAAGAATGAGCTTGGGATTACATTTATTTATGTAACACATGACCAGGAAGAAGCACTTACTATGTCTGATACGATTGTAGTAATGAACAAGGGATATATACAACAGATAGGTACACCGGAAGATATATACAATGAGCCACAAAATGCATTTGTTGCTGATTTTATAGGTGACAGCAATATTATGAATGGCATTATGCTAGAGGACCATCTTGTAGAAATATTTGGTACAAAGTTCCAATGTGTTGATGAAGGTTTTGGCAATAACAAACCTGTTGATGTTGTTGTCAGGCCAGAGGATATTGTGCTTACAGAGCCTGGAAAAGGTATTGTAAAGGGAAGGGTAGTTTCTGCCATTTTTAAAGGTGTCCATTATGAAATGGAAGTAGAAGCATGTGGCTTTGACTGGCTTGTACATAGCACGGTGCTTGTAGAACCTGGCAAAGAGGCGGGGATATGGATTGACCCGTTTAATATACAGATAATGAATAAACCTGAATCTGAAGATGAGGAGATTTTTATAGAAGATTAGGAGGTGCATAGATGAAAAAACTGGGTTCAAGGCTGCTTGCCGGACCATATGTATTGTGGATGGTATTATTTACAATTATACCATTATGTCTTATTTTATATAATGCGTTTACTAATATTGATGGTGGTTTTACATTGGACAATGTAGCAGCAATAACTGATTATGTTAATGCAAAGCCGCTTTTTCTAAGCCTGGGGATGTCACTTGTAGTTACTTTGGCTTGTTTTTTGCTGTCATTCCCGCTTGCGCTGGTACTTAGTAAATATTCTAAGAATAAAAACAGTATTATAGTTATGGTATTTATACTGCCAATGTGGATGAACTTTATGCTGCGCACACTTGCATGGCGTCTTATACTGCTTAATAATGGGTTTTTAAACAGAGGGCTTGATATACTTGGCTTTGACCCAGTTTACCTTATGAATACAAAAGCAGCAATTATTTTAGGCACAGCATATGATTATTTCCCGTTTATGCTGCTGCCAATTTATAATGCACTTGTAAAGATTGACAAGGATGTTATAAATGCAGCAAAAGACCTGGGAGCTACAAGTTTTATTATTTTAAAAAGGGTTATACTGCCTTTAAGCCTTCCAGGTATAGTAAGTGGTATTACAATGGTATTTGTGCCTTCAATGAGTGAATTTGTAATTGCAGATATGCTTGGCGGAGGAAAGGTTTATCTTATTGGCAATGCTATTGAACAGGCTTTTAATTCAGGATATGCAGATGTACATTTAGGTTCCGGGCTTTCGCTTTCACTTATGGGACTTATAATTATAAGCATGGTTATATATAAATTCTTTGACAGAGGGGAAGGAGGACATGGGCTGTGGTAAAAGGTGTTAAAAAGGCAGCAGAGAGGGTATATATGGTTTTAATACTGATGCTTCTGTATATTCCAATTGCTATACTTATAGTTTCCTCGTTTAATGCGTCAGAGAAAAATAAAGCAGTATGGGGAGGGTTTACATTAAGGGCATACAAAGACCTTATAGGTGATGAAACAGTTATGGGTGCACTTTATAATACACTTCTGCTTGCAGGAGGTGCATCACTTATTGCAACAGTGCTTGGTACTCTTGTATGCATTGGAATGATAAATATGAGAAAACGTTCAAAGTCACTTATAATGGGAGTTACACAGATTCCATTGCTCAACTCTGATATTGTTACCGGAATTGCGCTTATGCTGCTTTTTACAAGGGTTGCAGACTTAAGCTTTGCAACTATGTTAATAGCACATGTAACATTTATTATACCTTATGTTGTGTTAAGTGTATATCCAAAGGTGCTCCAGATGAACCTGAGCACATACGAAGCTGCACTTGACCTTGGTGCATCACATTTTTATGCTATGTGGAAAGTTGTAGTGCCAGAAATAATGCCAGGAATTCTTTCAGGTTTCCTTCTGGCATTTACAATGTCACTTGATGATTTTTCAGTCACATATTTTACAAAAGCTCCAGGGCTTAATACAATGTCAACAATGATAAATGCAGAGTACCGCAAGGGCATACAGACAGAGATATATGCACTTTCAACAATAGTTTTTGTAGTGGTGCTTATGGTACTTTTTGTAATTAACAGGAGAAGTGAAAAGGCAAACAAGTTAAGTGAGGAAAGTGAGGCGGCGTTGTAATGCAGAAAAAAATAATAAGTTTTAAAGCTGTGTCTGTATTAACTGCTGCTGTCCTGCTTTTTGCTTCTTGTGGCAGAAGTGCAGAAGAAAAGGCAGCAAACCAGATTATTGTATTTAATTATGGTGATTATATAGACAGGGATATACTTGGGCAGTTTGAGGAAGAAACGGGCATTAAGGTAGTTTATGAAGAGTTCCTTACACCAGAGGCAATGTATACAAAGTATAAAAATGGTACAGTAAAGTATGACCTTGTGTGTTGTTCTGACTATATGGTTGATAAAATGATTAAAGATAAAGAAGTAAAAGAAATTGATTATGCTTCTATGGAACATATTGGAAATATAGGTGATACTTACTGGAAGATTTCTGAAAGCTTTGATCCAGGACATAAATATACTGTGCCATATTTCTGGGGAACGGTAGGGATTTTATATAATACAACTATGATGGATAAAGTCCCTGACAGCTGGAATGATTTATGGGATAAACAATATAAGAATAACATTATTATGCAGAACAGTGTGAGGGACAGTTTTGTGCCGCCGCTTGTGCTTGACGGATGTTCAATTAATACAAAAGATGAAGCAAGTTTAAGAAAGGCACTGGATGCACTGGAAGAGCAGAAAGACCTTGTACAGTCATACCTTGTTGATGAAGTAAGGGATGATATGGTAAATGAGCAGGCGGCAATGGCAGTTATATATTCTGGTGAAGCAAGCCTTGCAAGTGAATATAATGAAGACCTTGAATATATAGTGCCCAAAGAAGGTACTAATATGTGGATGGACAGCTGGATTATACCAGAAAGTGGAAGAAATTATAATGGTGCTGTCAAATTCCTTGACTTCCTGTGCCGTGAAGATATTGCACAGAAGAATTTTGACTATGTTTATTATTCAACACCAAATGAAGCTGTGCTTGATGGCATTGATGAAGAGGAAAAGGAGGAAGATACAGCTATTTTCCCTGAGGATGATGTGCTGGAAAGATGCGAGATGTTTACGTATCTTGGACCAGAAACAGAGGAGCTTTATAACAGGCTGTGGAAAGAGTTAAAGGTATATTAAAGCAGGTTTTTGACAAATCCTGTAACTGTAATATAATAGAACTTGGTATTTAGTAAAAATACAGTAAGGAGGCAAAGTATGATTAATGATAAAAAGGTTTTATACAGCGGAATGCAGGCGACAGGCAATCTTACACTTGGTAATTATCTTGGAGCTCTTAAGAACTGGGTCAGCCTTAATGAAGAATATGAGTGTTTTTTTGGTGTAATGGATTTACATTCAATAACTGTACGCCAGGAACCGGCTGATTTCAGGAAACGTGCCAGGAACCTGGTTGCGCTTTATATTGCAGCAGGACTTGACCCTGTAAAAAATTGTATATATTTCCAGTCACATGTTTCTGCACATGCAGAGTTAAACTGGATACTTGGATGCTTTACTTATATGGGTGAACTTAACCGTATGACACAGTTTAAGGATAAAGCAGCAAAACATTCAGATAATATTAATGCAGGGCTTTATACATACCCTGTGCTTATGGCAGCAGATATACTTCTTTACCAGGCAGATTATGTGCCAGTTGGTAAAGACCAGCAGCAGCACCTTGAGATAACACGTGATATTGCACAACGTTTTAATGCAATATATGGGGATGTATTTACAATTCCAGATGGGTATTATGGCAAAAGGGGAGCAAAGATTATGAGTCTTCAGGACCCTTCTAAGAAAATGTCAAAGTCTGATGAAAACCCTAATGGAAGCATTTACCTGATGGATGATGCAGATACAGTTGTACGCAAATGTAAACGTGCTGTCACAGATTCAGACAGTGAAATCCGTTATTCAGAGGATAAACCAGGAGTAAGCAACCTGCTTGAAATCTATTCAGCATGTACAGGCAAATCAATAGAAGAAGCTGAAAAAGAATTTGATGGCAAAGGATATGGTGAATTTAAGCCAGCTGTAGCGGAAGCTGTCAATGCTATACTGGAACCTATGCATAAGGAATTTGAACGTATTTTACAGGATAAAGGCTATCTTGACAGCATTATTAAAGAAAATGATGAAAAAGCAAGGTATTTTGCAAATAAGACACTACGCAAAGTGCGTAAAAAAGTTGGATTTACGGATATTCCACGTTAGCAGAAAGGGGTATTTTATAATGGCTGGTTCGTCTTTTGGAAATATTTTCAGGATGACTACATGGGGGGAGTCACATGGCAAGGGTATAGGTGTTGTTGTAGATGGCTGTCCGGCAGGTATTTTGCTTGATGAAGTGAAAGTACAGGCATATCTTGACAGGCGTAAACCTGGACAGACAAAATATTCGACACCACGTAAAGAAGATGATGCTGTAGAAATACTTTCAGGGGTATTTGAAGGCCGGACAACAGGAACTCCAGTGTCAATGGTTGTGTATAATAAGTCACAGAAACCAAAGGATTATTCTGCTATTGCAGAATGTTACAGGCCTGGACATGCTGATTATACATTTGACCAGAAATATGGTTTCAGGGATTACAGGGGAGGCGGACGCTCTTCTGGGCGTGAAACTATTGGAAGGGTTGCAGCAGGTGCAGTTGCACAGGAGGCACTTAAAGAACTTGGTGTTGATGTATATGCATATACCAGGTCTATATGTGGGATAAATATAGATGAAAGTACAGTATTACGTGAAAATATAATGAAAAGCCCTCTTTATATGCCAGACCTTGAGGCTTCTGCGAAAGCAGAGGATGCATTGGAAAAGAGGATGCATGAAAAGGACTCTGCAGGCGGCATAATAGAGTGTATTGTAAAAGGTATGCCAGCGGGAGCAGGAGAGCCTGTATTTGAAAAACTTGACGCCAATATTGCGAAGGCTGTTATGTCAATAGGTGCAGTTAAAGGCATAGAGATTGGCGCAGGGTTTGGGGCGGCATTTTCTTCTGGCTCTGCAAATAATGACAGCTTTTATAATGATGCAGACAGAGGGATTATTAAAATTACAAATAATGCAGGCGGGATACTTGGTGGTATAAGTGATGGAAGTGATATTATCGTAAGGGCAGCAGTAAAACCTACCCCGTCCATAGCAAGCCTGCAACATACCATTAATAAAACAGGGGATAATATAGATATAGAAATAAAAGGACGGCATGACCCCGTTATTGTGCCAAGGGCTGTAGTAGTAGTTGAAGCAATGGTTGCTTCTGTTATTTTTGACATGCTTATGGCATCAATGTTTTCAAATATTGGTTTAATAAAGAAATTTTTTAACATGTAAAAGTTTTGTAACTTTTGTAACAAAAGTGATATTTTGTCATATGTTAATACCGGAGGATTTTTTAATTAACATGCCATTTATATGGTTTATTGGAAAAGAGGCAGGATATGAGGTATTATCATTATGGATATAAAAATAACAATAATTTTACAGAAGAAAATGATTTAAGGGCATCAGGCAGTATATGCATAAAAGAGAAGACAAAGGATACACGGGGCAGTCTTATTATAGAAGAAGATACAGTTTATGAAATAGATGAAGAATGCATAAAATGCAGGAGATAATTATAAAGCATAACATACACAGCTGGTATATAACTTTATAATTTTATTGTGGGATTTTAGCAGGGGTTTTTACTCCTGCTAAAACAGGCAAGTTCCACACTAAAAAAGCAGGGACTTGCCTGTCAGGGTCCAGCCAGGCAAGTGCTGGCAGATGTGCTGCCAGTACCAGCCTGGTTCAGGTTTTCAAAGGCAATGTAACTTCATTGCCTCTGTTATGGCGCCTGGAATTAATATAATGATGTACCTGTATTAATTAGAAGCATCCACATCCATTGCCACAGCAGCAGAGTAAAAGTAAAATCCAGATTATTGAACCGCATCCGGACTCACCACCACAGCCTCCGCCAAAGCCAAAGCCTGAACCGCCACCACAGCAGCTGCAAAGGAGAAGCAGGATAATTATCCAGCTGCATCCGTTCTCTCCTGAACTACATCCACCACAATTTGTTGCTGCTAAATCACTCATAAAATCCTCCAATCTGCCGTTCATGCGGCAGTTAAATTTATTTACAATCTTATAGTATGCAGTACTGCTTGGACAGTTTACAAAAAAAATAAAAATAATTTTTGGATTGATATATATGACATATTCCGGTAAAATGTAAATAGCTAGTATAATAATTAAATTGAATGGAGACAGATTGCAGCAATGAATAAGTACAAGTTTATAAAAACCATATGCAGTCTTTTATTATGTATATGTCTTGTGGGATGTGCAATGCCTGGCGTGACACCAGATGTATACACACCAGATGAAAGCCCAGAGGCAACTGCCACAGGAGAACAGCAGAAAGGCTTAAGCAGGGAGGAAGCTGTAGAGGCAGCTGCTGGTTATATGAAGAATATGACTGTAGAAGAGAAAGCAGGGCAGTTGTTTATAGTAAACCTTGAACTGCTAGACCAGAAGAATGGTAATTATTATGAGTGGAGGAGGTTTACCAAAAGAATGAAAAAATCCCTTGATAAATACCATATTGGGGGAGTTATATTATTTTCAAGAAATATAGCTGGAAGGAAACAGACAGAAAAGCTGGTAACAAGGCTTCAGGAGAACAGCAGCATACCACTGTTTATATCAGTAGATGAAGAAGGCGGGGATGTTGCAAGGATTGCCAATAATAAGAAAATGGGTACAACTGTATTCCAGACTATGGAAGAAATAGGCAGGACAAAAGATGCATCATATGTATATAATATGGGGGAAACTATTGGCTCAGAGATAAGCAGCCTTGGTTTTAATGTTGATTTTGCCCCTGTTGCAGATGTAAAGACAAGTGAACTTAATTTGGAGATAGGAACAAGGTCTTTTGGCGGCGAGCCTGATAAAGTAGCAGAATTTACATCAGCATTTGTTAAAGGGATACAGAAACAAAATGTAAGTGCTACATTAAAGCATTTCCCAGGACAAGGTTCTTCAAGTGGTGATACACATATAGAAAGTGTAAATATAGACAGCAGCATTGCAAGCCTTAGGAAAAATGATTTTGTGCCTTTTGAGGCGGGTATAGCAGCAGGTGCTGATTTTGTAATGGTATCACATATTTCTGTAAGCAAGGTTACAGAAACAGCCCAGCCAGCAAGCATGTCAAACCTGGTTATGGATACTATATTGCGTGATGAACTTGGTTTCCAGGGGGTTATTATTACAGATGCTATGGATATGGCATCAATAACAGATAATTATACATCAGCGGAGGCAGCATATGGGGCTGTAAGTGGCGGGGCAGATATAGTCCTTATGCCTCTCGACCTTGAGATGGCATATAATGAAATTATAAACAGGATAAATAATGGCTCTATATCCAAGGAGAGGCTTGATGCATCTGTATTAAGGATACTTACAGTTAAGTTTATGCGTGGCATAATGCCAGCAGAATAAACCAGTTTCTAGTTATTTCTTTATTAAAGATATGGAAGTATAACGCAGGTTTTATAAGCATGTAAATATTTTCCATCCAGGGGCACGCTTGCGCTACGTTAGAAACGCAGCAGTGCATAGAATTTGAAAAGACCAAATTCAAGCACTGGCGTTTCTAAAGTGCCCCTTTAATGGAAAATTATTTACATGCTTATAGAAATCCTGCTGTATATTGGAAATATTTTAAACAATATAATCCAGAATGGCAGTATACAATTATGCCATTAAAAAAATAGCTTTACGTGTGTACTTGTGTTTAAGATGTGTATTTAGCTTTTAGTATAGGTACAAATATTTTTATTAAATGTATGGGGAGATTATCCGGAAACTAAATTTTCAAAATTCAAAACCACAAGATATAGATTAAAAACAGAAAATAAAAACCAGATAATGCGGTTAAAAAATAGAAAGAGGAGTTTCCAGACAGGCTGGGGGTATGTACCATTGGGTCCCAATATGTTTTGAAACTTCCAGCCCCTCTTGTCTATCTGCTACTTGCGCTTTTTATGGAAATTGGTATAATGTAAATTGTGGTAATTGCACGGGATTTTGCGTTTTGCATTATAATCTGGAGGAAAGAATGGATAAAAAATCAAATCATAGCAATGAACCTTACAATAACAGGCAAGGAAAAGAAACAAATTTTCAAAGCACTGGCGAAACAGGACTGGGTGAGGAGTGCGGGGTATTTGGCATGTATGACCTGGATGGCGCAGATGTAGCACCAGCAATATATTATGGCCTTTTCTCCCTGCAGCACAGAGGACAAGAGAGCTGCGGTATTGCCGTCAGCCGTACAGACGGGCCAAAACGTAACTCATGTGTATGCAAAGGGATGGGACTTGTCAATGAAGTAATTGATGCAGAGTCTCTTGAGAAGATGCGGGGAGATATTGGTGTAGGGCATGTGCGTTATTCCACAGCAGGGGCAAGTATTGCTGAAAATACACAGCCACTTGTGCTTAACTATATAAAAGGGACACTTATAGTTGCACATAATGGCAATCTTGTCAATGCAGTAGAATTAAGGAATGACCTGGAAGCAAACGGGGCTATTTTCCAGACAAGCATTGATTCAGAAGTTATTGCTTATCTTATCGCACGTGAAAGACTTAAGTCTGGAACAGCAGAAAATGCAGTTAAAAAGGCGATGGAGAAAATTAAAGGTGCATATTCACTTGTAGTTGCAAGCCCAAGAAAACTTATTGGTGCAAGAGACCCATTTGGTTTCAGGCCGCTCTGCATTGGAAAAAGGGATAATGCATATGTGCTTGCATCAGAGTCTTGTGCACTTGATACAATAGGTGCAGAATTTGTACGTGATGTAAAGCCAGGTGAAATTGTGGCAATCACGGCAGACGGCATAAAGTCAGATATGAGCATGGCAGGAGGAAAGACAGCCAGATGCATATTTGAGTATATCTATTTTGCAAGACCAGACAGTTATATAGATGGCGTATGTGTGCATGAGTCAAGGCTTATAGCAGGTAAAATCCTTGCACAGACCCATCCAGCTGAGGCTGATATTGTAATAGGTGTACCAGAATCAGGTAATGCTGCCGCAATGGGATATTCACTTGAGTCAGGAATACCTTATGGCACTGGGTTTGTAAAGAACAGCTATGTAGGCCGTACATTTATTAAGCCAAAGCAGTCTGCCCGTGAATCAAGTGTTATGGTTAAGCTTAATGCACTGCGCAATGTTGTAGAAGGCAAAAGGGTTATTATGATAGATGACTCTATTGTACGTGGTACTACAAGCGCACGCATAGTAAAAATGCTAAAAGATGCAGGGGCAAAAGAAGTCCATGTACGCATAAGCTCACCACCATTTTTATATCCATGTTATTTTGGTACAGATGTGCCATCAAGTGACCAGCTTATGGCATATAACCATACAGTTGATGAGATATGCCGGCTTATAGGTGCAGATTCTCTTGGATATCTTGATATCAGCCGTCTTGGCGAACTGGCAGGCAAAGAACTGGGATATTGTGATGCATGTTTTTCAGGCAATTATCCTGTAACACCGCCAAAAGAGGATATACGTGGTGACTATGAACAGTAATTTATGCAGCCAGTCTGTGTTTTGGCGCTGCAGCACAGACTGTATGGCTATGCAGACGCAGAAATGAGGAAGATTATGAGTAACGACAGATATACAAGCCCGCTTTCAGAACGTTATGCAAGCAAGGAGATGCAGTATATTTTTTCACCAGACAAGAAGTTTAAGACATGGAGGAAATTATGGATTGCACTTGCTGAAGCTGAAAATGAGCTTGGGCTTAAGAATGAAAAAGGGGAACCTGCAGTTACAACAGGGCAGATTGAAGAACTTAAGGCACATGCAGAAGATATAAACTATGATGTTGCAAAAGAACGTGAGAAACTTGTACGCCATGATGTAATGTCACATGTATATGCATATGGTGTGCAGTGCCCGGAGGCAGCAGGAATTATACACCTTGGAGCTACATCATGTTATGTAGGTGACAATACAGACGTTATAATTATGTCTGAAGCACTTAAGCTTGTACGTGTAAAGCTTATTAATGTTATTGATAAACTTGCAGGGTTTGCAATGGAATACAAGGATATGCCATCACTGGCATTTACACATTTCCAGCCAGCCCAGCCTACAACTGTTGGTAAACGTGCAACACTGTGGCTGCAGGAATTTATGATGGACTTAGAAGACCTTGACTATGTTGCTTCAACAATGAAACTTCTGGGTTCAAAAGGAACAACAGGCACACAGGCAAGCTTTATGGAACTCTTTGACGGGGATGAAGAAAAGGTTAAAGAACTTGACAGGATTATTGCAGGCAAGATGGGCTTTGATGCATGTTTCCCAGTATCAGGACAGACATATTCCCGTAAGCTTGACACACGTGTGTTAAATGTACTTGCAGGGATTGCTGCAAGTGCGCATAAGTTCTCATGTGATATACGTCTTTTGCAGCACCTTAAAGAAGTTGAAGAACCATTTGAGAAAAACCAGATAGGTTCTTCTGCAATGGCTTATAAGAGAAACCCTATGAGATGTGAGAGGATTACTTCGCTTTCAAGGTATGTTATGTCTGATGTTACTAATGCAATGTATACATCTGCATGCCAGTGGTTTGAGCGTACACTTGATGATTCTGCTAATAAGCGTATAAGCATACCAGAAGGATTTCTTGCTGCTGATGGTATACTTGACCTTTTATTAAATGTAGCAGACGGGCTTGTTGTTTATGATAAGGTTATAGAAAAACATCTTATGTCAGAACTTCCATTTATGGCAACAGAAAATATAATGATGGATGCAGTTAAGGCAGGCGGTAACAGGCAGGAACTGCATGAAGAGATACGCAGGCTTTCTATGCAGGCAGGTGAGAATGTCAAGAAATATGGCAAGGAAAATAACCTGCTTAATCTGATAGCAGAAGATGACAAGTTCCCTGTTGGTGAAGAAGAATTAAAGGATGCAATGGAACCTTCAAGGTATACAGGGCGTGCTGCTTCGCAAGTGGAAGAGTATATAACAGGAATAGTAAAACCTGTGCTTGATGCTAATAAGGATATACTTGGTATAAGGCCAGAGATAAATGTGTAAATAATTTTATCCATGCAAATCCTGTGTGGATAAAATACAGCAACGTTGTAATGTATAAAAAGTCTGTGCCATGCCATGGAAACTGGCATGGCATGAAGATGGACTGGGGGTAATATGGCAGCAAAAAGAATTTTAACATCAAGGGCAAAAAGTGGCATGGTAACAGCTGATGATGTATACACATCAGATAACCAGCTGGTTATACCAAAAGGGACAGTCCTTACAGAAGAAATTCTTAAGGCATTAAAAGATTATTCTATATTTGCAATCAGAGTAGAAGTAGAAGAGGCAGATGGACAGCAGAAAGAAGTCTTTGTGCCAGAGGAAGAAGAAATTCCTGATATAAAGGAACTGGAAGAAGAGGAAGGTATAGTAAATATCAGGGAAACTAAAGCTTTCCAGGAATTTGAGTCTTCATTTATGGAAAGTGTTGATGATTTAAAAGATGTCTTTAACAGTGTTGTAACCAATAATGAAGAGGTTGATACAGGACTGTTGCTTTCTGATGTCAAAAATGTTATTTCAAAAGGAAAGAGCAGCCTTCATATCCTTGATATGCTGCAATGCATGAGGGGATATAGTGATACTACTTATGTCCATTGTATGAATGTAGCTTTATTGTGTAACATGATTGCAAGGACTGTTTATCCTGATATGACAAAGGAAGACCTGGATGTCCTTACATTAGCAGGCCTTCTCTGTGATATAGGCAAGATTCTTGTACCAGAAGAAATTACAATGAAAAAAGGCAGGCTTACAATTTCAGAATATAATATTGCCAAGACACATGTATTCCATGGAAATAATATTTTAAAGGGGCTGAACCTTGACCCACGTATTGCAGAGGTTGCAATGCGCCACCATGAGAGATGCGATGGAAGCGGATATCCAAGCGGCTATAAGACAGAGCAGATAGAAGAATTTGCAAGGATTGTAGCAATAGCTGATACATATGATGCAATGACTTCTGAAAGAGTTTACCGTGCAGCTATATGCCCATTTGAAGTAATACATATGTTTGAAAGGGAAGGGCTTTCAAAATATGATGCCAGGTTCCTTATACCATTTCTTGAAAAAGCTGTACAGGCATATATTAATACAAAGGTACTGCTTTCAAATGGCATGACAGGAAGAGTTATTATGATTAACAGAAAAGACCTTGCAAGACCAGTAGTTAAGGTTAAAGATGAGTTTATTGACTTGTCATATGATACTTCTATAAAAATAAAAGAGGTATTGGTATAAAAGATACAGGATGTTTACAAACATGCCGTGTGGCGGCAGAATGGAGGATACTATGGTAACAGCTATTGTTGGGGCTAACTGGGGAGATGAAGGTAAAGGCAAGATAACTGATATGCTTGGGGAAGAATCAGATATTATTGTGCGTTTCCAGGGAGGAAGCAATGCCGGACATACTATTATAAATGATTATGGTAAGTTTGCTTTGCATCTGCTTCCATCTGGTGTTTTCTATAACCATACAACAAGTATAATTGGAAATGGTGTAGCTTTAAATATTCCATATTTAATTAATGAGATAAATGAACTTGTGAAAAGAGGAGTTCCAGAGCCAAAAATTCTTGTATCTGACAGGGCACAAATTCTTATGCCATACCATATAGCATTTGATGAATATGAAGAAGAACGTCTTGGAAAGAAGTCATTTGGTTCTACAAAGTCAGGAATAGCACCATTTTATTCAGATAAATATGCTAAAACTGGTATCCAGGTTTCAGAACTCTTTATGGATGATGATGCATTAAAAGAAAAGATTGCAAGAATTTGTATACAGAAAAATGTTATTCTTGAGCATCTTTACCATAAGCCTGTAATTAATGAGGCAGAACTTTTAGAAACACTGCACAGTTACCGTGATATGGTTGCACCATATGTATGTGATGTATCAGCTTATCTGCGCAAAGCAATTAAAGAAGGCAAAAACATCTTGTTAGAAGGACAGCTTGGTTCACTGAAAGACCCAGACCATGGTATATATCCTATGGTTACATCTTCTTCAACACTTGCAGCATATGGAGCAGTAGGAGCAGGTATACCACCATATGAGATAAAAAGGATAGTTACAGTAGTAAAGGCATATTCAAGTGCAGTAGGTGCAGGTGAATTTGTAAGTGAGATACTTGATGAGGAAGAAGCTGACAAACTTAGGAAACATGGCGGTGATGGCGGTGAATATGGAGCGACTACAGGACGTCCAAGACGTATGGGATGGTTTGATTCGGTTGCTACACGTTACGGGTGTGAGATACAGGGAGCTACAGAAGTAGTCCTTACAGTGCTTGACTGCCTTGGCTATCTGAAAGAGATACCTGTATGTACAGGCTATGAAATTGATGGGGAAGTAGTAACAGATTTCCCTGTTACAGCCAGACTCGCTAAGGCAAAACCTGTATATGAAGTGCTTCCTGGATGGGAATGTGATATTACAGGTATAAAGGAATATGACAAACTTCCAGAAAACTGCCGTAAGTATATTGAGTTTATTGAGAAACAGATTGGAGTACCTATAAGAATGGTTTCCAATGGACCAAAGAGAACAGATATTATCCGCCGTGGATAAGAGCCATTTTGTGGCGGAATATTAAGGCAATGCACTGGCATTGCCTTTTTTAGGTAAACCAGGGATATAATCTGGATAACTGATGTCTATGCCATTAAATGCACAGTATGGGATTAACAGGAAATGGGGGATTTTTATGAATTATGGCGAACAGCAGATAAAGAGGAAAATCCAGGGACTTGCATCATCCAAAATCAAAGTTTTAAACAGAATACGCCTGTTTGGTATTGTTTTTTCAGCTGTTACGATAATTATATTATTTTTAGCCGCAGCTTCATGTGTATCAGGTGTTTTACGTGGACTGGTTGACAGTACACCGGAACTTAGTGAAATAGAAATTATGCCAACAGGTTATGCCACTTCTATTTATGACGCAGATGGAAATGTTACACAGACTTTGGTAGGTTCTGATGCCAACCGTATATATGTAGACATAGGACAAATTCCGCAAGGTGTACGCAATGCATTTATAGCTATTGAAGATGCAAGGTTTTATGAGCATAAAGGTATTGATTTAAAAGGGATACTGCGTGCATTATATTCAGGTGTAATGAGCAAAGAAGGCCTGGAACAGGGTGCAAGCACAATTACACAGCAGCTTCTTAAGAACCAGGTTTTTGGAGGAGGCAATGAAAACTCTTTCTTTGCTAAATTTACACGTAAAATACAAGAACAGTGCCTTGCTGTAAACCTTGAAAGTAACATGGATAAAGACCAGATTCTTGAGTATTACCTTAATACAATAAACCTTGGGCAGAATACATTAGGAGTTGAAGCAGCAAGCAGAAGATATTTTGACAAGTCTGTTTCAGACCTTACGGTATCTGAGGCATCAGTAATTGCTGCTATTACACAGAACCCGTCAGAAAATAACCCTATTACCCACCAGGAAAACAATGCTGCAAGAAGAAAGCTTGTGCTTAAAGCTATGCTTGAACAGAACCATATATCAGAAGATGAGTATGAAGACGCCCTTGGTGATGATGTTTATTCTGTTATTGCAGAAGTTAATAAAAGAAAATCTTCAATTAAAAGACAAGTTAATTCATATTATGTGGATGCAGTTATAGACAGTGTGGTAAAGGATTTAAAACAAAAGCTGGGCTATACAGAGACCCAGGCATACAATGCAGTTTACAGGAGAGGGCTTAAGATTTTCTCATGCCAGAAACAGGAATTACAGGATATCTGTGATGAAATTATTAATGATGACAGTTATTATCCAGAAGATGTAGTGAAATATTTATCATATGCGCTGTCTGTTGAAAGCCCTTCTGGTGAAGTTTCAGAGTATACAGAAAATAATATAAAAGCTTTTTATTCTGCTAGCAAAGGCAGGGAGATAAGCCTTTATTTTAAAAGGAAAAAAAGTGCAAATAAATATATAAAAGTATTTAGGAAAAGTATACTAGAAGATGGAAGCAAAGTTTTAAGTGAAAAGATTAACTTTATAAAACAGCCACAGGTATCTTTTGTGCTGCTTGACCAGCACAGCGGGCAGGTAATGGCAATTGCAGGCGGAAGGGGAGAGAAAACAGCAGACAGGACATTTAACAGGGCAACGCTTTCAAAAAGGCAGCCAGGTTCTACATTTAAAATATTGTCCACATACCTTCCAGCACTTGATACACGTGGAATGACACTTGCAGATGTTGAAAATGATGCACCATATAAATACCCAGGCACTAATATAACAGTAAAAAACTGGGGGACTACAAGTTATAAAGGACTTATAACATTAAGGGAAGCAATTACCAGTTCTGATAATGTGGTAGCTGTAAAAACATTTGAAAAGGTAACACCACAGACAGGATTTGATTATCTTGTAAACATGGGCATTTCTACACTTGTAGACAAAAAGCAGTCCGAAGATGGCAGGGTTTATACTGATATACAGCTGCCTACAGCGCTTGGAGGGCTTACAGAGGGGGTGACCAACCTTGAGCTTACAGCTGCATATGCAAGCATAGCTAATGGTGGAACATATATAGAGCCGGTATTTTATACAAAGATAGTTGACCATGATGGCAATATTCTTTTAGATAATGAGCCTGAAACTAAAAGAGTAATGAAAGAAACAACAGCATGGCTTCTTACAGATGCTATGGAAGATGTTATTTCGGAAGGTACTGGGACAGCTGCACAGTTTGAAAGTATAGAGATGGCACAAGCAGGTAAGACAGGTACTACATCTGATAATACAGATTACTGGTTTGAAGGGTATACACCATATTATACAGCTGGTATATGGTCTGGCTATGATATTAATACACCACAGCCAGACGGAAACCATCATAAGAAGATGTGGAAAGATATTATGGAAAAAATCCATAAAAAGATAAAACTTCCTGCTAAAAAGTTTGAGAAACCAGAAGGAATTGTTTCATGCAATATATGTAATAAATCAGGGCTTCTTGCCAATATGGACACATGTGAATATGCAGAGGGTGGTTCTTGTGTACGTCTTGAATACTTTGCAAATGGCACACAGCCACAAAGAAAGTGTGATGTCCATATAAGCAGCCAGTTTACGTTACAAGACACACAATGACGTTTATGATAAAGTAACATGTATAAATTTATTAGACAGACAGGTATTTAATATAAAATGAGAAATGAGGTGCAATATGCAGATATCAAGCAGATTTACGATTGCTGTACATGTACTGGTATGTATAGAAACATTTAAAGATAGTTATAAAGTTACAAGTGATTTCCTTGCGTCAAGTGTTAATGTAAACCCTGTTGTTATAAGGCGTCTGTTACAACAGCTAAAAAAAGCTGGTCTTATAAATGTTAAGCGGGGAAGCGGGGGAGCAGATATAGAAAAACCATTAGATGAAATTACATTATTGGATTTGTATAATGCAGTAGAATGCGTGGAAGATGGAAATCTTTTCCACTTCCATGAAAGTCCTAACCAGCTCTGTCCTGTAGGGAAAAATATCCATACACTTTTAGATGTAAGGCTGGAAGAAATACAAAAAGCAATGGAAAAAGAAATGATGTCAGTGTCAATACAGGATATTATGAATGATGCAAAAGAATTGATAAAGATGTAAACTACCCCACATTTTTCATATGGAGAGGGGATGCTGTATACTTTATAAAAATGTGTTGTAACTATTGACAGTACAATAAAAAGATGGTATATTTAATGTATCAATGAAAGTTACAATAAACATTTGGAGGTAAAGATTATGGCAAATTTTAGTAAGGTTAGTGTAGCGCAGGATGCAAGGACAGAACTTCATGACAAACTTTCTTTAACAGGGGCAGAAGTTAGTATTAACAGTCTGCCAGCAGGAGCAAGTGTACCTTTTATTCATTCCCATAAAAACAATGAAGAAATATATGCTGTTCTTGAGGGAAAAGGAAAAGCAGTTATTGATGGAGAAGATGTAGAACTTGCAGCTGGCGATTGGCTCCGCATTTCTCCTGCTGGAAAGAGACAGTTTTTTGCAGCAGAAGATTCTGCAATTAGTTTTATATGTATCCAGGTTAAAGAAAATTCACTTGGAAATTATACTGTGGATGATGCGGTGGTTGATAATTAAAAAGGGAATTCCAATAAAAAACAGAGGATACTATACAAGGCACCGGCCAGAAAATGACTGGTGCCATTTGTATAGAAAAGAAAAATAATTTTTGTTCTTTACTTTACCTGGGCAGGATACAATTTTATTGATACAGAGCAAGGTTATATGAATAAGAAAGCTTCCGGCGGCACAATCAAGGAAAGAGGGATTTCCAGGGGATGCTTAAGAATTAAAGTGCATAAAACCAGCATGTCCCTGCATCCATATTGTGCCTTTAAAGCGTCTTCCTGTCATTGGTTCGCCTATAAGGTCTTTGCTATTTATACATATATTCATAACTATATCATTGCAGTTTACCAGCAGTTCATATATGTCTTCATTGGTATAAGGGTTGTTTGCTTTGTTCCAGTTAAGTATAGTCCCAATAATTGAATAGTTATCGGATTCAGAACCATATGGGATAAAACTTGTTTCGACTATGCTGTATAAATCTTCTGACAGTATCCGTCTGTTTATACGTGTACTTAAATCTATTTCATCAATTGTAAGGCTGTCTATTGCTTCCTGGTCGCCATTTTTGGCTTTGGCAACAAGCTGGTTACGCATATGTGTTTTAAAGTTTTTCTTTTCCTGTGATTCGTTATCCTGTGCAATCCCAAGAAGAATACAGCCTTCAAGTGAAAGCCCTGAAAGTGATAACTTTGCTTTACATGGTGTGTTTTCAGGACAGCCAACATGTATATAATCTACAGCATTTTGTAAATAAAATATCATTGAAATACCTATGCGCAGGTCATCACACATACCAGTAAAAGCACTTGTGTCTACTCTTTTATTAACTGTTATATCTTCATGGGAAGTTATAAGCATGCTTTCACAATATGGAAAATAGTGTTCCAGGTAGAAGAAACCAAGCTTGTCATATTCACCACGTAATGTAATACCTGTATGAGGGGCAAACTCTTTAGTTATTTCAGTATATATATTTTCACTGCCCAGGCTTGCTTTCTTTGTTAAATTGGGCTGGTCCATAATAATGCCAACCAGCTTATCCAGTTCATGGCGTGTCTTTATGCTGCTAAAGCCTACAGCACGTAAAAAACGATGCATCGCTACCTCCGCTTATAGTATTTTATTTAAAACATTGTTCTTGTGGACCTGTGGAAACCAGAAACCCATGTCTCCAGGGTGTAACATCTGGCTTTATAACATATATGTCATAATACTACCAGGTGCAGATGTACGCAAGTAGAAATTATATTTTTTCAGGATAAATTTATAATTAACATTCCCAAAACAAACATTGTCTGGAACAAAATGCATGTGGAACAAAAAAATGGGAAAACTAAAAACCCAGAGAGGTTGTAAATAATGTAAAATTCATATATAATATTTGGAAATAAGTTACAAGCCCTGCCTGGTTTGTAACCATAATAAGGCAGAATGGAGATTTGTACTATGTTAGAATTACAGAATGTAAGTTATCAGGTAAATGATGATAGCGAAGATAAGGAAATATTAAAAGATGTCAGTATAAAAGTCTGTGACCACCTGGTAGTGGTTACAGGGCCAAATGGCGGCGGCAAGTCCACACTTGCAAAGATAATTGCAGGAATAATAAAGCCATCATCAGGCAAGATTATACTTGATGGTGAAGATATCACGGAATTGTCTGTTACAGAGAGGGCAAGGAAAGGTATAAGCTTTGCATTCCAGCAGCCTGTGCGTTTCAAAGGGCTTACAGTTATAGATATGATACGCCTTGCAGCAGGGAAAGAAATTACAATAGCAGAAGCATGTAACTATCTTTCAGAAGTAGGTCTTTGTGCCAAAGATTATATACACAGGGAAATTAACGCAAGCCTTTCAGGAGGTGAAGTAAAGCGTATTGAAATAGCAATGGTTCTTGCAAGGGGGACAAAGTTCTCAATCTTTGATGAACCAGAAGCAGGCATAGACCTCTGGAGCTTCCAGAACCTTATACAGGTATTTGAGAAAATGTACCAGAGGATAAAGGGAAGTGTCCTGGTTATTTCACACCAGGAAAGAATATTAAATATAGCAGACAGGATAATTGTAATAGCAGATGGAAATGTTGCAGATGAAGGAAGCAGGGAGGAAATTATGCCAAAGCTTATGAAAAGTGATATAGCATGTCCTACACTGTTAGACAAGATGAAATAGGAGGTACAGAAAATTGGATACAATAGAGAAAAATTTACTAGAACAGGTAGCAGACATCCATAAGGTACCTGAAGGGGCATACAATATACGCTCTAATGGAGAGCTGGCAGGCAGGAACACTACTGCTAATATTGATATTGTGACAAAGGAAAACAAGTCTGGTATAGATATAATTGTAAAACCAGGTACAAAAAATGAAAGTATCCATATACCAGTTGTATTAAGCATGTCCGGGCTTAAAGATATGGTGTACAATGATTTCTATATAGGTGAAGATGCAGACGTTACAATAGTTGCAGGATGTGGAATACACAACTGTGGTGTAGATACATCAGAACATGATGGTATCCATACATTTTATGTAAAAAAGGGTGCAAGGGTAAAATATATTGAGAAACATTATGGCGAGGGGGATGGTAAGGGAAAACGTATACTTAATCCTACTACTATAATAAATATTGAGGAAAATGGATATCTTGAGATGGAGTCTGTGCAGATTAAGGGTGTTGATTCAACCAGGCGTGACACAAGGGCAGTCCTTAAAGATGGTGCAACTCTTGTTATTAATGAAAAGATTATGACACATGGGTCACAGACAGCAGAGACTAATTTTGAAGTGGATTTGGACGGAAGAGGCAGCAGTGCAAATGTTGTTTCACGTTCTGTTGCAAAAGAAAAATCAAAGCAGGTTTTTAATTCTAAGATAAATGGAAATAATGAGTGTAGCGGGCATACAGAGTGTGACGCTATAATAATGGATGATGCAAGTGTAAGTGCTATACCACAGCTTACAGCAAATAATATTGATGCTGCTCTTATACATGAGGCAGCAATAGGAAAGATTGCAGGGGAACAGATTATTAAGCTTATGACCCTTGGGCTTACAGAAGAGGAAGCAGAAGAACAGATAGTTAATGGTTTTCTAAAGTAAGGCAAGCCATAGCACCAGCTGGGAGCAAAGTATATTTTGGTTCCAGCATCATACTGTATAATTATAGTTGTGAAATTTTAGAAAGGCGTGTAAACTGATATGGACAAAGTTGCAATAGTTACAGATAGTAACAGCGGGATTACGCTTGATGAAGCAAAGAGGCTTGGAATAAGGGTAGTCCCTATGCCATTTCTTATTGATGGTAAGACATATTATGAGGAAATCAGCCTGTCACAGGAAGAATTTTTTAAACGTCTTGAGGAAGATGTTGATATATCAACTTCGCAGCCTGCACCGGGTTCAGTTACTGATATATGGGATGAAGAATTAAAAAGTGCAGAAGAGGTTGTATATATACCTATGTCAAGCGGTCTGTCAAGCTCATGCCATACTGCGGCAATGCTGTCAGAAGACTATAATGGGAAAGTGCAGGTGGTGGATAACCAGCGTATTTCTGTTACACAACGGCAGTCTGTGCTTGATGCAATAGAACTGGCAGGCAGGGGGATGGATGCAGCAGGGATTAAGGAGTATCTTGAAAAAGTAAAGCTGGAGTCCAGTATATATATAATGCTTGATACCCTTAAATATTTGCGCAAAGGTGGAAGGATTACGCCAGCTGCTGCTGCTCTTGGTTCTGCATTAAGGTTAAAACCTGTACTGCAGATACAGGGTGACAAACTTGACGCATTTACTATTGCACGTACAAAGAAACAGGGAATAAGCAAGATGCTGTCTGCAATGGCAGATGATATAACTACACGTTTTGGTGGTATTGGTAATGTCCATCTTGAAGTTGCACATACACAGAATGAAACAGCAGCACTTGGATTTATAGAGGTAATTAAAGAAAAGTTTGGGGCAGATAGTATTTATATGGCGCCATTGTCATTAAGTGTTTCCTGCCATATAGGGGCAGGTGCACTGGCAATAGCATGTTCTGCTGTTATTAGTAAAGATAATATATAAAAAGAAAGGTGGCCTGTATATGGATTATATCAGCCAGTTAGGTGAAAATGCAAAGAAAGCCAGGGAGAGTATAGCTAATGCACAGACAAGCAGAAAAGACCAGATTATTGAAAAGATAGCAGACAATCTGCGTAAAAATAAAGACAGAATACTTTCAGGCAATAAAAAGGATATAGAAAATGCTGCGGATAATGGAATCTCTGAGGCAATGACAGACAGGCTCAGGCTTTCAGAAGAACGTATTGACAGTATAGCAGATGCATGTATGGAACTTGTATCATTAAAAGACCCTGTGGGGGAAGTAGTGGAAGGCTATATACGCCCAAATGGAATGAGGATTGCAAAGACAAGGGTGCCTATCGGTGTAGCTGGAATTATATATGAATCAAGACCAAATGTTACAGTAGATGCTGCCGCACTTTGTATAAAGAGCGGCAATGCTGTTATACTCCGTGGTGGCAAAGAAGCTATAAACTCTAATAAAGTGCTTATGGATATTATGCGTGAGTCGGTAGCAGAATGTGGTTTTCCAAAGGATATAGTACAGCTTGTGGAAGATACTTCAAGAGACTCTGCATCAATGATGATGAAAGCCAATGGATATATTGATGTACTTATACCACGTGGAGGCAAAGGGCTTATTAGTTCTGTTGTAAATAATGCAACAGTGCCAGTAATTGAAACAGGAAGTGGAAACTGCCATATATACATAGATAAAAGTGCAGATATAAATATGGCTGTAGATATTACTGACAATGGTAAGACACAGCGCCCAAGTGTATGTAATGCACTTGAAACATGTCTTGTCCATAAAGATATAGCAGGGACTTTCCTGCCAGAATTAAAGAAAAGGCTTGATAAGCATAATGTTGAGTTAAGGGGATGTGAGGAAACAAGGCGTATACTTGGTGGTTGTGTGGTACCTGCTACAGATGAAGATTATGCTACAGAATTTAATGATTATATATTTGCAATAAAGGTAACAGAAGGCATAGATGAAGCAATAGCCCATATAGGCAGATATTCTACAGGGCATTCTGAGTGTATTATTACACAGGATTTAGTTAGTGCAGAAAAGTTCCAGAAAGAAGTAGATTCTGCATGTGTTTATGTAAACTGTTCTACAAGGTTTACAGATGGTGGTGAATTCGGGCTTGGAGCAGAGATAGGCATATCTACACAGCGTTTACATGCAAGAGGGCCTATGGGGCTTGAAGGGCTTACAACTTTTAAGTACCTTATTAACGGAAATGGACAGACAAGGAATTAAACTATAGAGAAAGATGGGGTTAGTATGGGTTTAAATACAACAATGCAAGGTGACAGGATACAGATTACAATTTATGGCAAAAGAAATGCAGGCAAGTCAAGTATAATCAATGCTATAACAGGGCAGGATATTGCGATTGTATCTGATGTAAAAGGCACAACTACTGACCCTGTATCCAAGGCAATGGAAATACTTCCGCTTGGACCATGCATGGTTACAGATACACCTGGGCTTGATGATGAAGGGGAACTTGGAGCCAAAAGGATAGAGAAGGCGTTAAGGGTGCTGGATAAGACAGATATAGTGCTTCTTGTCTCAGATATTTCTTCAGTTACGGCAGCAGATTTAAACAGCAGCCGGGGGCTTCCAGCAGGTGAAAGGCAGATAATAGACCTGGCAGAAGAGAAAAGGCTTCCATATATTATTGTGCTTAACCAGACAGACCGTATAGATGTTGAAATGGCAGAAGAAATAAAAGAAATTGTTTCTGCTAAAAATCCAGGAAACCAGGTATGTCTTACAAGTGTACTGGATAATACTGGGATTGAGGGTTTAAAAGAACAGCTTGTATCAGTCCTGCCACAAACAAGTAAGGAGCTTGGGATTATTGACGGGCTTGCAGGGCAAGGGGATATCGTGCTTCTTGTAGTGCCAGTTGATTCTGCAGCACCTAAAGGAAGGCTTATTATGCCACAACAGCAGGTTATAAGGGATTTGCTTGACCACCATGCTGCTGCTGTAGTTACACAGGTGCCAGGCATTAAAAATATGCTTGGTCTGCTTGGGGACAAGGTTAAGATGGTTATAACTGATTCACAGGCATTTAAAGAAGTGTCTGAGGCAGTTCCAGATAAAATACCACTTACATCATTTTCAATACTTTTTGCAAGGCATAAAGGCAGCCTGAAAAAGCTTGTGGAAGGCGTTGCTGCGGTGGAAAGCTTAAAAGATGGTGACAAGGTGCTTATAGCAGAAGGATGTACACATAGAAGGCAGTGTGAAGATATTGGCACAGTAAAAATACCAGCATGGTTAAAAGAACATTCAGGAAAGCAGCTTTGTATTGAAACATGCAGCGGGGCAGATTTTCCAAAAGATTTATCCAGATATTCACTGGTAATACACTGTGGCGGATGTACCCTTAATGAAAAAGAAATGAAGCACAGGATACAAAGTGCAGGCAGCCAGGGAGTGCCTATAGTAAATTATGGAATATTTATTGCATATGTAAATGGCATATTAAAAAGAAGCATAGAACTTTTTCCTTCTGTAGCTTCACTTATAAATTAAAAGGCGGGAGATTATGCAGAAAAAGAAATACTACCTGAATATTATATTTATGCTTGTCCTGCTTGGGCTTGTATTTTATACAATTTTAAAAGAAGAGGATACCAGCAGTATACTTGATGCTTTAAAAGATGCCAGTATTTTCTTTATGTTCTGGGCAGCAATAGCAGGGCTTATGTATGTAATTATGGAAGGTGTATCCATGCAGATAATATTGTTGTCTTTAGGAATTAAAACTAATATAATACAATGTACAAAATACTCGTTTATAGGTTTTTTCTTTAATGCAATTACGCCTTCTGCTACAGGAGGCCAGCCTATGCAGGTGCTATATATGAATAATGATGGCATAAACATGGGTGCTTCTTCAGTAACTCTCTTATTCTGGACTATTATATATAAAGTGGCACTTATTATAGTTGAGGCACTGGTATTTATATTTATGTATAGTTTTGCAAGACAGCATCTTAAGGGGTATATGTGGCTTTTTATTATTGGTATTATAGTAAATGTTGTTTCAATATTCCTATATTCAATTATTGTATTTTCACAAAATGGTGCTAAAAATATTGCATACTTTGCTACATGGCTGCTTCATAAGTTAAGGCTTGTCAGGAGAAAAGAAAAGATAGAGAAAAAACTTGATAAGCTGCTTATGTCTTATAAAGAAGGCGCAGAATATATGCGCAGCCATATGAAGACAGCAGGCATAGTTTTATTGACAACAATTATACAAAGGGTTTCATATTTTGCAGTAACATGGTTTATATACAGGGCACTTGGACTTTCTGGCTATACATGTATAGAAATAATTGTACTGCAGAGTTTTGTATCAGTATGTATAGATATACTTCCATTTCCAGGTGGTGTAGGTGTTAATGAGGGGTTTTTTGTAAAAATTTTTGCGCCAGTCATGGGCAAGAGCATGGCAGTATCTGCAATGCTTTTAAGCAGAGGTGCAAGTTTTTATGTACTTCTTATAACAAGTGCTATAATTACAATGGCAGCACAGGTACACCAGATACATATGGAAGGCAGGAAAATAAAACTTAAAAAAGATAAATAAGGTTCTTCTTAAATTGGCCAGGAGGTGGCAATGGCAGGTTACAAAATTGTATATAACGGCGGAAGTGCTGAGATTGTTGAGAAAAAGTCAAGGTTTATAGCTAATGTATTTCCACTTGGAAGTGAAGAAGAGGCAGCAGGGATACTTGAAGGGATTAAAAAAAAATACTGGGATGCAAGACACAACTGTTATGCATATGTTACAGGCGGGATAAGCAAGTGCAGTGATGATGGTGAACCATCTGGCACAGCAGGCAGGCCAATACTGGAAGTAATTACAGGTGAGGGCATTTCTGATGTACTTATAGTTGTGACAAGGTATTTTGGTGGTACACTTCTTGGAACAGGAGGGCTTGTAAGGGCTTATTCAAAGTCAGCAAAGGAAGGGCTTTGTGCAAGCAGTATTGTGTATAAAGAACCAGGGAAAATAATTACAATAACTACAGATTATAATGGCATAGGGAAGCTCCAGTATATTGCATCACAGATGGAACTTGCAATTATGGATACAAAATATAGTGAAAAGGCAGAGATGGAACTTGTAGTTTCTGATGGCAATATAGACACCTTTGTAAAAAAAGTTACAGAAGCAACATCAGGGCAGGCATTAATTAATAAAGGTGATAATATATATTTTGCAGTTATAGATGGGAAACCAGTAGTTTTTGGTTAAGGGGATAGATTGAAAAATGATTCTAAGCCAGCAAAAAACGCTGCCTGGTAATCATTATGGTTTCAATTTTGTGCCATACAAAGCATGGTATGGGGGATTAGTATGGATTTATTTGATTATATGAGGGATATAAATAAAGAACAAGAGTCACCGCTTGCCTCAAGGATGAGGCCTGTTACACTTGAGGAGGTTGCAGGGCAGGAACATATAGCAGGACGTGGCAAACTTTTATACAGGGCAATTAAAGCGGACAAACTTGGTTCGGTTATATTCTATGGCCCGCCTGGCACGGGGAAGACAACACTTGCCAAAGTGGTTGCTAATTCAACGAGTGCTGTTTTTGTACAGATTAATGCAACATCTGCTGGCAAAAAAGATATGGAAGAAGTTATTAAACAGGCTAAAGACAATGCTGGAATGTATAGCAGGAAGACAATTCTTTTTGTTGATGAGATACACAGGTTCAATAAGGGGCAGCAGGACTATCTTCTGCCTTTTGTTGAAGATGGGACAATTATATTAATTGGTGCAACTACTGAGAACCCATATTTTGAGGTAAACAGCGCATTGGTTTCACGTTCAGTTATATTTGAGCTAAAGCCACTGTCACCTGGCAATATCAAGGAAATTGTATTAAGGGCAATAAATGATGAAGAGAGAGGCATGGGCTTATATAAAGCGGAGATAGATAATGATGCACTAAGCTTTCTTGCAGATATTTCTGGTGGTGATGCCAGGCTTGCACTTAATGCTGTTGAACTTGGGGTGCTTACAACAAACCGTGGTGATGATGGAATTATACACCTTACACTTGAAGTTATATCTGACTGTATACAGAAAAAAGTGGTAAGGTATGACAAAACTGGTGACAACCACTATGATGTTATATCAGCGTTTATCAAAAGCATGAGAGGTTCCGACCCTGACGCTGCTATATATTATCTTGCAAAGATGCTGTATGCAGGTGAAGATATACGTTTTATTGCAAGAAGGATAATGATTTGTGCAGCGGAAGATGTTTCTAACGCAGACCCACAGGCACTTGTGGTTGCAACCAGTGCAGCACAGGCGGTTGAAAGGGTTGGTATGCCAGAAAGCCAGATAATACTTGCACAGGCAGCCACTTATGTTGCAAGCGCACCTAAAAGCAATTCAGCAGTAGAAGCAATAAGTATGGCTATGGAAGCTGTAAAAAATGAAAATGCAGGAGGAGTTCCACCGCACCTTATGGATTCACATTATAAAGGTGCTGATAAGCTTGGGCGTGGTATAGGTTATAAATACGCACATTTATATCCAAAACATTATGTAAAACAGCAGTATCTTCCAGACGGGCTTGAAGGCAGACGTTTCTATATACCATCAGATAACGGGTATGAAAAGACAATACAGGAATACTTTAGATACATACATGAAGAATAATTATAGAAAACAGGAGAAATATGGATAAGTTTAGAAGAATATTTGCAGCGGCTGGAGCAGTGGTACTTCTTGGCATGTACCTGCTTACATTTATATCTGCAATACTTGCAACACCTGCAACACATGCGCTATTTTTAGGAAGTCTTTCTGCAACAATTATCATTCCAATATTTTTATATGCATATACTCTTATATATAAAATGGTATATAAGAAAAAAGATGAAGATAAAGAAGAAGCAGATAAGGACAAGAAATTATAAGCCAGCCTGCTTACATTACAAAAATTATAAACCGGTTTTTGCTGGATAAAAAAGTGTAAAATTGGCAGTATATGGCAATTTATATCAATAATAACTGAAATATTAAGGTTTCATTACAAAGTTCATAAAAACCTTGTTACATGTATGCTGGTTGTGTTAATATAAGCATTGGAAGGATGTGCGTGCCATAGCTGGCGGAACAATTACGGTTTATTCTGTCTGCCATAGCATGCACTTTATAAATTAAGGGAATTGTATTTTGGTGTATTATTTCATCTGTTAAATTTTGCAGTTTTTGCTTACCTGAAATTCCTGGTGTAGCACCACTACGCCTGCATTTCCAGCAGATGTCCTTAACAATTTATTCTGCGCAAAATTCTGTAATATTTAATTTCCAGATTAATAGTTTTGTATATAAAAAATGGGGGACAAGTCTATGCGCAGAAGGTTAAAAAATTGGTATGAGGCATATATTGGAAAGGTTATTCCAAGATATGCGTTTTTTTCTGTTATATTCTGTTTTGTTTTTAACTCACTTATTTATACAGGCACACAAATTATAATGAAAGATGCAAAGCATTATGATTTATCAACACCATTTGACTACAGTGTACCCTTTATACCAGGATGGGTACTTGTATATGTTATATGTTTTGGGTTCTGGGCTGCTAATTATATAATAATAACACGTGAGGGAAATGAAGACTGGTTTAAATTTGCAACGGGGGATTATCTTTCAAGAGTTGTCTGCATGGTATTTTTTATACTGCTGCCAACAACTAATACCAGGCCAGAAGTTACAGGGGATGGAATTGTGGAAAATATTATGCGTTTTATTTATTTTGCAGACCCTGCAACCAACCTTTTCCCATCAATACACTGTCTTGTAAGCTGGCTGTGTTATGCAGGCATAAGAGGAAGGAAGATAATACCATTGTGGTACAGGGCATTTTCGTGTATATTTGCTATTATGGTTTTTATATCTACACAATTTACAAAACAGCATTATATTGCAGATGTTATTGGCGGGGTATTAATTGCAGAAATATGTCTGTACATAGGAAACCATACAAAATTATATAAAACAACCAGTAAAATTTTTGGTAAAATAAATCAAAAAGTTTTTGGAGATATTATTTATGACAGGGAAGAGGAACAGGAATATTTTTAATGCTTTGTTTCTAACTGCTGTATTTGCAGTAACAATGTGTTCTGTATTCTATAATGAAGACCTTGGCTCTATTATAGGTTATATTAAAAGTGCAGACAGCAGGTACTGGTTAATAGGTGTAATATTTGTAATAATTTTTATTGAAAGTGAGTCTGTAATTATATATTATATGTTTAGGAGCCTTGGGGAAAGTGTAAAGCTTACACATTGCTGCCTGTATTCCTTTGTTGGTTTTTTCTTCTGCCTTGTAACGCCATCTGCTACAGGAGGGCAGCCTGCACAGCTGTATTTTATGAAAAAAGATGGGCTTTCCCTTACTATTTCTACAATGGTGCTTGTTATAGTGACAATCACATATAAAATGGTGCTTGTGGCTGTTGGTATAATAGTATTTGTACTGCGCCCTGCCAGGATTTTCTATTACCTTAAACCTGTAATGCCATGGTGTGTACTTGGCATGGTATTAAATATTATCTGTATACTGGTTATGCTGTTATTTGTATTTCATCCGCTTTTTGCAAGGAATACAGCAACATTTATAATATATACAGCCAGCAGGCTGTTCAATTTAAAGAATAGCAAGAAATATATAGATAAGGTTAGTTCTGCAATGGACAAGTACAGGGATACGGCAGAATATTTTTCTTCACATAAGTTTATAATATGGAATGTATTTTGTATAACAACATTCCAGCGTATTTTATTATTTGCCGTTACTTATATAACTTGTCTGTCATTTGGCACTGCAAGCGAGGGCATAGTGGTAATAACAAGTTTACAGGTTATGATTTCAGCTGCCGTTGATATGCTTCCACTTCCAGGAGGCATGGGAATTACAGAGAAACTTTTTAAGGAAATATTTACCCCTTTATGTGGTGGAAGCCTTGTACTTCCTGTTATGATTGTGAGCAGGGGGCTAAGTTACTACACACAGCTTTTTATAAGCGCTGTTATGTCAGTTGTAGCATATATAAAAATAATCTATAGAAAAGGAATACAGTAAGATGATAGGATTTTATAATTATACAGTAATTCTTACATATGTCAGCCTGCTTATTTCAGTTTTTGGCATGATACAGGCATTTGGAGGCAGGTTCCGTACTGCAATTATGTGTCTGGCACTGTCTGGGCTGTGTGATATGTTTGATGGTAAAATTGCAAGGAGTAAAAAGAACAGGACAGATGACGAAAAACTTTTTGGAATACAGATTGATTCTTTGTGTGATGTTATATGTTTTGGGATGTTCCCTGCAATGATATGTTTCCTTATAGGGGTAAGAGGTCCGCTTGGAGCGCTTTTTGTAGGATATTATTGTGTGTGTTCAGTAATAAGGCTTGCATATTTTAATGTACTTGAAACAAGAAGGCAGGCAGAAGAGGACGGGGTTAACAAATATTACCATGGGCTTCCTATTACATCAATGGCAATAATACTTCCAGTAATATTTTTACTGCAGTCTTTTTTGCCAGAAATTGTTTTTATAATTATTTTGAATTTTGTATTATGTATTGTAGGGACATTATTTATTGTAGATTTTAAATTGAGAAAGCCAAATAATATTACACTGTTTTTTATTGTAGCAATAGTTGCTGCAGCAGTGCTTATAATAATAATATTTTCAAGTTACAATGTGCCAAAACTAAGGTTTCCAGAGATGCCATTGTGGCCTGTTATTAAGAAATTATTTGGAGTATATTATGGAGTATAAATCTATGGCGTGTTTGAGGATTAAAAAGTGCACAAATTTTTGGGATTTTTTATTTCTAAACATGCAATAGAATAGCTTTTATATTTATTTAAGCCGTTGTAAGCGGCAGGGGGATTAATTATGGAAAATGAAAGAGAACGTGTGCCTTTAAGGAATAAAAATGGCATACAAGACAGGATGTTAGGATTTTTATATAAGACAAAACCAGGGAGGGTTTTATTAAGGTGGCTTATAGTTCCAGGTGTTTCAAAAGCAGCAGGATACTTTATGGATTCTTCTTTTTCAACATTATTTATTAAGCCTTTTATAAAGTATAATAAAATAAATATGGATGAATATGAAGAACGTGAATATAAGAATTTTAATGATTTCTTTACACGCAAAGTAAAAGAGGGAAGCAGAAGTTTTTCAGAAGAAAAGACAGATTTATGTTCGCCTTGTGATGCGAAACTTAGTATTTATGATATTACAGAAGATGCTGTTTTTTATGTTAAAGGGACACATTATAATATAGAAAGCCTTACAAAAAGCAAGAAACTTGCACAGTATTATAAAGGTGGGACTCTCTGTATATTCAGGCTTTGTGTAGATGATTACCACAGATATGCTTATATTGATGCAGGAAAACAGAAAAGAAATTATAAAATACCTGGTGTACTGCATACAGTCAATCCAATTGCATGTGGTGAGTTTCCAGTTTATAAAGAAAATTCCAGGGAGTTTTCTGTGCTTTACAGCAAGAACTTTGGCAATGTGCTTACTATGGAAGTAGGTGCAATGATGGTTGGCAGGATAAAGAATTATAAAGGTGAAACATATGCGTTACGTGGACAGGAAAAGGGCAGGTTTGAATATGGTGGTTCTACAGTTATCCTTGCATTTGCAAAAGGAGAAGCTATAATAGATGAAGAGATAATTAACAATAGCAAATATGGTTTTGAAACCCTGGTAAAAATGGGTGAAGTTATTGGGAAGAAAGGTCCAGGAAATACAGAAGGAGGTTTTTTGGAGGATGAATATGGATACGCCCATATATGATTTTATTGAAGAGTATAAGGCGTCGGGAATATCCCGGTTCCATATGCCAGGGCATAAAGGAAAGAAATTTCTTGGATGTGAGAATTCTGATATAACAGAAATAGAGGGTGCAGATGTATTGTGTATGGCAGATGGCATTATTGCCAGAAGCCAGCATAATGCATCGCGCCTTTTTTGTACAGGAGAAACACTTTATTCTGCAGAAGGTTCATCACTTTGTATTAAAGCAATGCTTATGGCTGTACTTATGGAGTCACGCAGACATAGCATTTCTAAGTATGAATATATATTATCATCAAGAAATATACACCGTTCAATGGCTGATGCATGTGCACTTACTGGTATTGAAATTGAATTTATAATAAACAGCAGAAGCAGTAATATATGTGAAAGTATAATTACACCACAAGACATAGAAAGTTTTCTTATAACAAAAGAAAAGAAAGATTATCCAATAGCAGTATATATAACATCCCCTGGTTATCTTGGAGGTATAGCTGATATAAAAGGAATTTCAGGCATTTGTGAAAAATATAACCTGCCATTGCTTGTAGATAATGCACATGGTGCATATCTTGCATTTCTAGAAGATAGCCTGCATCCAATAAAACTTGGGGCAGCAATGTGTTGTGATTCTGCACATAAAACACTTCCTGTACTTACAGGAGGTGCATACCTGCATATTTCCACCAGATACAAGGAAAGATACCTGGAAGTGGTAAAGAGAGGGCTTGCAATATTTGGTTCAACAAGCCCGTCATATCTTATATTACAGTCACTTGACCTGTGTAATAAATATCTCTCAGAAAGTTATAATAAAAAGCTTGCTGCTTGTATATCAGATGTAAACAGAATTAAAAAATATATGCAGGACAAAAAAATCCCTGTAAAAGATACAGAACCATTAAAAATTGTTATAGATACTGCAAGCGCAGGTTATACAGGTACCAGTACCAGTATAGAAATGAGAAAATATGGCATTGAATGTGAATATGCCGATATACAGTATGTTGTCCTTATGGTTACACCTGAAAACAACCAGCAGGATTTTGACAGAATTAAAAAATGGGTTTGTAATACAAATATATTAAAACATAGAAAACCAGATATTGAAATCCCTCAGGTTTATACAAGTGTGCCAGAACGGCGGTTTAAGATAAGGGAGGCAGTTTTTGCACCAACTGAAATAATAGATGTAAAGGACAGCCCAGGGCGCATATGTGCAGCAGAAACTGTGTCATGTCCGCCAGCTGTGCCAATAGCGGTATGTGGGGAAGTTATAGATGAAAATATGGCAAAGTTATTTGAAATATACAATATACAAAAAGTATGTGTTGTAAAACAAACCACATGATTATGCAAATTATGGTTATCTTTATATTTTGGGGTTATTGGAATTGCCAGAGCCAATAAATTTGTACACTTTTTAATTTTATAACAAGCCATAAGGATTATATTATAAATTTAGGGAAAGAAAAGATAAACTATAGTTATTAAAGAAACATTGTATCTCTTGTAAATTAGTATCTTGTTTGTTATACTAAAAATGGTTATCTATACTAAATTAAATACACGGGAGGTTATAAGATGAGTATTGTAAAAAGTAAATTTGGAACTAGCAAAGATGGACATGAGGTCACAAAATATACCCTGAAAAATAAAAATGGCATGGAAGTATCATTTATTGACCTGGGTGCTGTAATTACCAATATTATTGTACCAGACAGAGATGGTGTATTTGAGGATATAGTGTCCGGATATGGTGAAGTGGCACCTTATGAAGTAAACATGCCTAGTTTTGGTGCACCTATAGGAAGATATGCCAACAGGATTTCTGGTGCAAAATTTGTTTTAAATAACAAAGAATACCAGCTTGACCAGAATGATAGTACAAATTGTCTGCATGGAGGCTTTTTAAGATATAATTGTTGCATGTATAGTGTAAAATGTGAAGAATTTGAAGAAGAGGACAAAATTATATTTTCAAGGCATAGTCCAGACGGGGAACAGGGTTTTCCTGGCAACCTGGATTATTCAATTACCTATATATTAGACGATGATGATGAGCTGATAATTGGATACCAGGCAGTGTGTGACAGTGATACAATAGTGAATTTTACAAACCATTCTTATTTTAACCTTGGAAAAGGCGGACATAAATGTCCTGATGTATTAAACCAGGAAGTCCAGATAGAATCAGATTATTACACGCCTGTAAATGATATACTTATACCTACAGGTGAATTAAAAGAGCTTGCAGGCACAGCACTTGATTTCAGGGAATTTAAGAAACTTAAGGATGGCATTGGCAAAAAAGATGCATATGGTAATATAGTAACAGGTTATGACTATAATTTTGTACTTAGAAGCGGTGGCAAAGAAGGTGTGAAGAAAGCGGCACAGTTCAGGGACAGCAGTACAGGACGCATTATGGAAGTATTTACTGATTTGCCAGGGTTGCAGATATATACTGCCAATGACCTTGATATAGACGGTTGTAAAGATGGGGTACACTATGGTAATTTTTGTGGTGCATGTTTCGAGTCGCAGAATTTCCCAAATGCTATAAACACAGAAGGATTTCCAAATGCTATATTAAAAGCAGGTGAGAAGTTTGAAAGCATTACAGTGTTCAGGTTTAAAGTATTTTAATATTAAAAGGCAAGCCATTAAAAAGTACATTGGTTAAGTGGCAGGGCTGGAACTTGGTTGACAGGCGGGCAAGTAACAAATACCTGTTTACTGCCAGTGTGGATTATTGGTATCTGCCTGGCAGAAGGGATGTTTAAAGATGGTTTTATTGCAGAAAGGAACCAGTACAGAAGTAATATGGAGGTAGTATGGAGGAAAATATTATTACGGTTGATATAAGGGTTCTTGTTGTAGATGACAATATAGTTAATTCAATGGTACTGTCTACAATGCTTGAGCGCTATGGTATACAGGCTGATATAGCTAGTTCAGGAATGGAAGCAATACAAAGGGTATGCAATGCAAAATATGATATAATACTTATGGATTACCTTATGCCAGATATGGACGGGGTAGAAACTACAAAACAGATAATGTTTGTATCAAATGGAAAGAGCAAACCAAAAGTTATAGGGGTTTCCGCAACTGTTGATGCTGAAGTTACAGAATTGTTTATATCAGCTGGGGCAGACTGTGTGTTAAAGAAACCTGTGCGTACAGAAGATTTTGATATGAAGCTCAGGCAGTATGGGTTTGTGAAGGAAGAACCAGGAAGCAGCAGTACCAATAGTGATGGAAGTGTTGATTCAGCGGGGTTTCTTTCATCAGTTGAAGGGCTTAATTATGATGAAGGTATTTCACTTATGGCAGGAAGCCTTGCCAATTATATGAAAGTCCTTAATGTTTCTTTAAGAAATGTGTCAGAGAATTATAATAAATTAGATGCTATCAGGAATACAGGACAGTTAGATGCAATGTCACTGCATTTCCACAGTCTTAAAGGGATTTTCCTTAATATAGGTGCATCAAGTCTTGCCAGCTATTCAAAAGCAATGGAAGGGGCAGCAAAGGAATTTAAACGTATGTATGTGCGCTCACAGATGGATGAATATATGGAAAGTGTAAAAATATTCCATGACCAGCTTAAAGATGCATGTGAAAATTATAGTGAAAAAGTTATGTCTTCAAAGTCTAATGTGGATATGGAAGAAGACGAGTTTATGCAGAAACTTAGCGAACTAAAAGGTAATATTGAGGAGTTTGAGTATACAGGAATTACAGAAATCCTAGAAGAACTGCTTGCTGGAACAAAAGGGCAGCGTCTTGAGAAATTACAGAACATACAGGATTATATACAAGATTTCCAATACGATGAAGCTATGGAGATTTTATGTACAATGTTATAATCCAGAATACATCCGGCAGATTAGAAATTAATGTGGCAGTCTGGCAGATTTAATATGAACGTATTTTAAAAAGCCACATAAATTAAATATAATGTTGCAATTAAGGCGGTGTATTATTAAAATGAACGTTTTTAAAAAGTGTTTAAGGAAACAGTTTGGAAAAAGTAAATATATGTCATATGTCAGGATGTGTGAAGAGGAAGTTTTAAAGAATACTTATTCAAAAACAAAGATGGAAGATAAAAAGATTTTCCAGGATATGTATGAACAGTTAAGTGGGAAAAATAGTGAATATATAAAAGAACGCAATGAGCTTCTGGCAGATGTGTTGTATACAGCATTACAGATAGGAAGGAAGTTTTTTTCGGTACTTATATTTTATATAATGGCTAATATTGTACTTCTGGCATTGCAGCTTGATTATGCAGTAACATGTATAAGTGTTACATTTATGGGAATTTGTTTTCTTTATAAACTTGTAGAATTCCTTTCCAATAAATATTGTTTTATTGATGCATATCTTATTATGGTATATAAGTCAGTGCTTGAAAAGTTATCTGGAAGAACCGCCAATGGCCAGGGATAAATACCTCTGGTGGATGTGAGGCATCTGGGATGTATTTTGGGATAAATATTAAAGATTACTGCCAGAAAGAAGCCGCCGCATAAAGCAAAATATTTTGTATATTTTGTTTTTTATGCGGCAGTTTTTTATATAAGGTTAAAATGTTTCATGGCATTGTAAATTCCATCATCTAATATATTATCTGTCACGAAATCTGCATACTTTGTTACTTTTTCAGGACTTTCCCCCATTGCAATACTTGTACCAGCAAATTCAAGCATTGTAAGGTCGTTGGTACTGTCTCCTGCTGCATATGTATGTTCAAGTGGTATATTAAAATAATCCATAAGGAATTTCATACCTGTTGCTTTGGAGTATCCATATGGTATTATTTCAAATATGCCGCCATCACGGTCTATAAATGTAAGGGATTTAGAATATTTATTTCTAAAATATTCAAAATTACTGTCTGGAAGAATTCCTGCACAAAACTTGTCAAATACAAGGTTGTGCGCATCTTCTGGAGATACAATTATACAAGAGTCTGGAGATGCAAATGCACTGTTATTTTCTGGCAGGAAATCTTTCAGGTGTGTTTTATATGGTCTTGTACTGAAATATACGGCATTTGTGCCTTCGAGCATCCATTCAATCCCGCATTGGCTAAGGTCTTTAATTATCTCATTACCAAGGGAAAAAGGAATTGTTTCGGATAAGAGAATTTCATTATTATAACTTATATATGTGCCACATCCACATATATAACCATTAACATCCAGGCTCTGTACTACGCTGTCCATTTCAGACATTGCCCTTCCTGAATTTATAAAACATAAGTTGCCATTCTTCTGAAGAAGTGCAAGTGCATCAGTTGTACTTTGTGGTATAATAAATTCATTGTTACATTTAGTAATTAACGTTCCGTCTACATCAAAAAAAATAAGGTTTTTCATTGGTATTCCTCTCTTTTATTATTATTGTTTTCTTTATGTCTGAGTCTCCCCTTTTTTTAATACACAAGTATTTTGCCAGAGCAATATAGTCTTTATATAATTTAAAAAATGGGGAAACTTAAATTTCCAGGACAAACACATGAGTAAATAAACTGTGAACATTTTGTTAGTAAATAATAAATTAAATATTTTCTTAAGGGATTTTAGAGTAAAAAATTGATAAAATCAAAATAGTATACTAAAAAAATGCTCATAGTAGCGGTTTGTATATAAATTGTTCATTTATGCGTTTGTCCTGTTAAATTTCTTTGTGGTATTTACAATATAAATGATATATGCTATATATGTCAAATTAATATTTTTGGAAAAAATTTGGGAAATTTGAAAAAAGTTATAAATTATTTCCAATATCTTTCGATATATTATATAGTTAAATATAGTTATGGAATAATAGTACAATGGATAAATGATATCCAATGCATGTAATTTATAAAGTAAAGGAGTGAGTGTTATGTCAATTTTTTCAGTATCATCAGGTTCAGGTAATAATTTCTACAATATGTTTTTTAATACATCAGGCTCAGGCAATAATAATGCAGCAGCAGGAATTTTTTCAGGCGGGAGCACAGCAATAGGTGACCTTTCACTTATAAAGAGCGGTGCTTATAAGAAACTGCTTAATGCTTATTATGATGTACAGAAACCAGAAAAAGGAAGGACTTCATCATCATCTTCCACAACAGCTTCAAAGTTTATAAATGGAGTTGAAGATTCTACTGGTAAATTACAATCAGCAAAGAATGATGCATCTTCACTTTCAGATGCGCTTAAGAAGCTTAGCAACAGGTCTTTGTATATGAATAAGAGAGATGAGAAAGGCAATCTTGTAAAAGGTGAGAAAGGTGAAGCTGTTTATGATACAGAGGCAATAGGCAAGGCAGTTAAAGAATTTGTTGAGTCATATAATTCATTTATTGACTCTACAGGTAACCTTAACTCAACTAAGATGCTAAGTAAGACTCTTGATGTTATTAAAACTACATCTAAAAATGCTGGTCTTCTGGCTGATATAGGAATTAGGATTGGAAGTGACAATAAGTTAAAACTTGATGAAGATAAACTTAAGGAGGCTAAGGTATCAACAATTAATTCCCTGTTTACGGGAAGTGGTTCATATGGTTCAAATATTTCTGCAAAAGCAAATGAGAGCTTCCGTATAGCCAGCAGTTCTTCTTATGCAGGAACACGTGCATCATCATATACATATAGTGGTGCATATTCAACACTTGGTACAACAAATGTACTTAGCAAATATATGTAACATATATTTATAAAAGTTTTAAATAAAAACCATCCTGTGTATGCGGGATGGTTTTTTTGTAACTATGTTTTATATTTGTGTATGATATGTTATAATATTTATCCAGAAGCTGTTTTTATTCCAGAATAGTTATTAAAACCAGGAGTGGAGATAGGTTGGGAAATCATTCTAAGGCAGCAAAAAACGCAGCTTAAGAATAATTATGGATTCAACCCCGGAAAACGCAGAAACAGTGTTTTTCATAGCTATTTAAGCCGCAAAAGGTGTGGCATGGGAGGATTAGTATGTACCGTTTTTATATTAGCAAAGATAATATTAATAATAAAAATATTGATATAACAGGACCAGATGTAAACCATATTAAAAATGTATTGCGCTTAGAAAAAGGCAGCTGGATTATTGCATGTGACGGAAAAGGCACAGACTACATTTCAAGAATTATGGATATGGACAGCAAATGTGTAAAACTGGAAGTAGAGAAAATCCAGGAGTCTGGTACAGAACCAGGGACGAAACTTGTACTGTTCCAGGGACTTCCTAAAAAAGACAAGATGGAATTTATTATACAGAAATCAGTTGAACTTGGGGTATCAGAAATAGTTCCTGTTATAATGAAAAGATGTGTAGTTAAACTAGATGAAAATAAAGCACATAAAAAACAGGAACGGTGGCAGGCTATTGCAGAAGCAGCAGCAAAGCAGTCTGGCAGGGGCATTGTGCCAGAAGTGTATATGCCTGTTACATTAAAAGATGCATTTGACATAGCAGCTGGCTTGGAGTACAATATTATACCATATGAGTTACAGGACGGAATGGAACAGTCAAGGAAGATTATAAACGAAGCCTGTAGTAAAAAAAGTGCAGGAATTTTTATAGGACCAGAGGGCGGATTTGAAAAGGACGAGGTCATGGAAGCAGCAGACAGGGGAATCAGGCCTGTTTCTCTGGGAAAAAGGATTTTACGCACAGAAACAGCAGGAATGGCAGTTTTATCTATAATGATGTTCCAGATGCAGGAATAAATTACAACTGGTGAAGAATGGAGAAAATAGTGTGAAAAATATTTCTAAGGCAGCAAAAAACACTGCCTAAGAAGTATTAAGTTTCACACAGGAAAAACGCAAAAGCGCCATTTTTCATACCTATTTGAGCCGCCAAAGGCGGCATGGAGGATTATTATGGAAGCATATCTTGACAATGCCGCAACTACTTCTGTATTTCCAGAAGTGGCAGATATTATGTTTAAGGTAATGAAAGAAGATTATGGAAACCCATCATCAAAACATACCAGGGGAATGGAAGCCGAAAGATATATTAATAATGCAGCAGAAGATATAGCATCACTTCTTAAGTGCCAGACAAAGGAGATAATATTTACATCTGGTGGGACAGAATCAAACAATATGGCTCTTATAGGAGCAGCACTGGCAAATAAGCGTAAAGGCATGCATATTATCACTACAAGTATAGAACATGCATCTGTGCATGAACCGCTTGCCAGACTGGAGGAACAAGGATTTGAGGTTACATACCTGCCTGTTGGTAAAAATGGTATTCTTGATGAAACTGTACTGGAAGATGCATTAAGGGAAGATACAATTCTTGTATCAGTTATGTATGTTAATAATGAAATTGGTTCAGTACAGGATATTAATAAACTTTGCAATATAGTTAAGAAAAAAGACAACAGCATATTATTCCATACAGATGCAATACAGGCATATGGCAAATATAGAATAATACCTAAAAAACTTGGTGCAGACCTGGTTTCTGTAAGCGGGCATAAAATACACGGGCCAAAAGGCAGCGGGTTTTTATATGTGAAAGATAAGACTAAAATACACCCTCTTATTTTAGGTGGCGGACAACAGAGAGGTATGCGTTCTGGAACAGAGAATGTGCCTGCAATAGCAGGTTTAGGGCTTGCCTCAAGGCTTATTTATAGTATGGAAGACCATGTGGAAAAGATGTATGCATTAAAAAAGCAGTTTATAGACAGGGTTAAAGAACTTGGAGGAATTACAATAAATGGCATAGATAACATACCTTTAGAAGAGACTGCGCCACATATAATAAGTGTTCTGTTTGAAGGAACCAGGAGTGAGGTGCTGCTCCATGCACTTGCTGCCAAAGGTATATATGTTTCTTCTGGTTCTGCATGTTCTTCAAACCATCCAGAACTTAGTGGTACATTAAAAGCAGCAGGTGTAAAAGATTCCCTGCTTGATTCAGCACTAAGATTTAGTTTTTCTGTATTTACTACAAAAGAACAGATAGATTATACAATAGATGTACTGGCAGAGGAACTTCCTGTCCTTAGGAAATTTACCAGGAAATAATTATTAATTGAATGGAGAATTAATATGGTACAAGGTTTTTTATTAAAATATGCGGAAATTGGGATAAAGGGAAAGAACAGGTATAAGTTTGAAAATGCACTTTGTGAACAGGTTAAAATAAAACTTTCTAAAATAGATGGAGATTATACTGTAGTACGTGAACAGGGAAGGATATATGCAGAGGCCTCTGGCAGTTTTGATTTTGATGAAGTTGTAGAAGAACTTAAAAAGGTTGCAGGTATAACAGCAATAAGCCCTGTAGAAGTTATAGAGGACAAATCATGGGACAACCTAAAAAAAGCAGCAGGGGATTTTATAGAGAAGCAGTATGACAAGACAGACTTTTCATTTAAGGTAAAAGCAAAGAGAAGTGATAAACACTATATTTATACATCACCAGAAGTATGTATAGAGATGGGTGCATATCTGCTTGGGCGTTTTGGAGGGCTTAAAGTAGATGTGCACAATCCAGATGTATATATATGGATAGAGATAAGGGACAAAGCATATGTTTATTCAAAAGTTTACCAGGGACTTGGCGGTATGCCACTAGGTACTGCAGGAAAGGCAATGCTTCTGCTGTCTGGGGGTATAGACAGTCCTGTGGCGGGTTATATGGTGTCAAGGAGAGGTGTTAATATTGATGCAGTATATTTCCATGCACCTCCATATACAAGTGAACGTGCAAAACAGAAAGTAGTGGACCTTGCGGAACTTATATCACAGTACACAGGTAAAATTAATCTTTATGTAGTTAATTTCACAGATATACAGATGTATATTTATGAACAGTGTCCACATGAGGAACTTACAATTATAATGCGCCGTTATATGATGCGTATAGCAGAAGAATTTGCTGTTAATAATAACTGTATGGGTCTTATAACAGGTGAAAGCATAGGGCAGGTGGCAAGCCAGACGATGCAGAGCCTTGCAGTTACTAATGAGGTCTGTACAATGCCAGTTTACCGCCCGCTTATTGCGTTTGATAAGCAGGATATAGTAAATATTGCTGAAAAGATAGGTACATTTGAAACATCAATACAACCTTATGAAGACTGTTGTACTATATTTGTAGCAAAACATCCTGTGACAAAGCCTGTTGCAGAGGTAATAAGAAAGTCTGAAAAGAAACTTGAAGAGAAAATAGATGAAATGGTCCGGGAAGCAGTTAATACTGCAGAAAAAATAGAAATAGACGGGTAAAGAAAAAGAGAACACCCTGTGGTGTTCTCAGTAACTTTCCTGTTAATAAATTTTTCTGGCTGCTGTTATTCAACGATGTATGGTTCTAATGCCTTAAGTATGTTGTCGATATTGTCATCATCATGGATGTTTAAATCAATAGCCTTTGAAAGGTCAAGGCTGAAAATACCCATAATAGATTTAGCATCAATAACATACCTGCCAGATACAAGATCAAAATCTGTGTTAAACTTAGTTACATCGTTTACAAATGCTTTTACCTTGTCAATTGAGTTTAAAGAAATCTTAACAGTCTTCATGCTAATTACCTCCCTTTGTTGTTGTACTACTATATAGTATCATTACAAAGAAAAAAGTCAATATACAATCTAGCCAAAAATTACGACAGTAAACTAGCCAAAAGTTGGAATTTAAAAAATTTTATCTATAATTAATACAAAACATAAGATTATTTTTGCTAAAACAGGAGGTAAATTGTGAAGGTTGCATTCTTAACACTTGGTTGTAAAGTTAATTCATATGAAACAGACAAAATGAAAAAATCATTTGAAGATGCAGGATATATAATTACTGCATTTGATAAAACAGCAGATGTATATATTGTAAATACATGTACAGTTACTAATATAGCTGACCGCAAATCAAGGCAGATGCTGCACAAGGCAAGAAAGCTTAACCCAGATGCGCTTGTTGTAGCAGCAGGATGTTATGTGGATTCTGCAATAAAGAAAGGTGAAACAGATAAAAGCATTGATATTTTTATTACAAATAAAAATAAAGAACACATTACAGAAATTGTAAATAATGCAATAAAAAAAAGAGTTCAAGATATAAAAGAAGAAGTGCTGCCACAGAAAGAACATACAAGGGCTTATATAAAAGTGCAAGATGGATGCTGCCAATATTGTACATATTGTATAATTCCATATGTAAGGGGAGGACTGTCAAGCCGCAGTGAAGCAGATGTTGTGGCAGAAGCCATGGAACTTGCTTTAAAAGGCTATAAGGAAATAGTAATTACAGGAATACATTTGTCCTCATATGGTACCAGCATAAACAAGGCGGACAGTTTTATACAGCTTGAGGGAAAGCCGCTTTTGTCCCTTCTGGAAGCATTAGACAATATAAACGGGATTGAAAGGATACGTCTTGGTTCACTTGAACCACGTATAATTACTAGAGACTTTGTAAAAGAACTTTCTTCTATACATAAATTGTGTCCTCATTTTCATCTTTCTCTCCAGAGTGGGAGCAGTACAGTTTTAAAACGGATGAACAGGCACTATTCACCACAAGAGTATCTTAACAGTTTAAGTATACTTAGAAAATATTTTGATAATCCTGCAATAACCACTGATATAATTGTTGGGTTTCCACAAGAAACAGAAGAGGAATTTGAAGAAACAATGGAATTTGTGCATAAAGCAAGATTTGCAAAAATACATGTATTTAAGTATTCAAGGCGTTATGGCACTATAGCAGACCAGATGCATGGACAAATCCAGGAAACGGTTAAATCAGACAGAAGCAGCAGGCTTTCTGCGCTTGAAAAAGAGCTTGGGGAAATATACCAGCAGCAGGTTACAGGCAAATATGAAAGGGTACTTTTTGAAGAAATAACAGAAATTGATAATAAGAAATATATTACTGGCTATAATGAAAGATATATAAGAATTGCAGTACCATCATACAGTGGGGAAGACTTAAAAATTTGCAACACTATACAAGAGGTATGTATTTCTGGAAGAATACCTGGCGGAATACTTTTTGGATACATTGGACAATAAATTTATCTTTATATTTTAGATATGGGGACATGACGGTTTCCATGTATGGGCAGACATATCCAATCCAAGCGGAATGCGGCAAAGCCATGTTTGCAACATGGCTTTTGGGGTAAAATTTTGTAATTGCAAGAGGCAATAATTTGTAAAGCATCTAATTTTCAAACATTTAACTAAATGGAATTGAAAAATAAAAAAGTGTTGTTTTTTTAGTTTAGATATATTACTATAGTGGTATAAGATTTGTACGTGGAGGAATGGAGGTTAGTACCTTTATGCAAGAGATTAATAATACACAATATTTCAAAGTCCAGAAAGAACAGGAAATTGAAGTAAAAGATGTAATTGCAAGAATATATGAAGCCCTTAAAGAAAAAGGATACAATCCTGTAAACCAGATAGTAGGTTATGTAATGTCAGGTGACCCGACATATATTACAAGCTATAATGGGGCAAGAAGCCTTATAAGGCGTGTAGAACGAGATGAGATAATTGAACATCTTTTAGAAGATTATATTAAAAATAATTTTGAAGGTTAGAGAATATTTTATGAGAATTATGGGACTAGATTATGGGGATAAAACTGTAGGAGTAGCAGTTAGTGATGGCCTGCTTCTTACAGCACAGCCTGTTGAAACGGTAAAACGGGAACGTGCAAATAAATTAAGGCAGACATATGCCAGGATAGAAGCACTTATACAGCAGTATGACATTGAAAAAGTAGTAGTCGGTCTTCCTAAAAATATGAACAACGAGGAAGGTATCCGCTGTGCCCAGACACGTGAGTTTGCTGAAACATTAGAAAGGCGTACAGGGCTTGAAATTATATTCTGGGATGAAAGGCTTACAACAGTAGCAGCAGATGCTGTTTTAGAAGAATGTGGTGTAAACCGCCAGAAGCGTAAAGCATACATAGATAAAATTGCAGCATCTATGATTTTACAAGGATATCTGGACAGCCTGTCTGGCAGCACAGGGCAGTATGATGTATCCATGGACGGAGGAAATATATAATGGAAGAAAATCAGGCTATAATTGAATTTACTTCGGATGATGGCAGTACTATATCTTTTTTTGTGCTTGAACAGGTTAAAATAGCAGGTGTTAATTATATACTGGTTACAGACAGTGACACAGGATATGGTGAAGAAGATGCTTATATCCTGAAAGAACTGGGTGAGGAAGATGGAGAAGGCATATATGAGATGGTAGCGGACGAAGAAGAGCTTGTTGCCATTTCAAAGGTTTTTGAAGAAACCCTTGAGGATGTAGATATTGAAATGTAAACCATTGCTGGATTTAAATATAAAAAAGATAATATGCAGGTCTGTCTGGCATAGCCAGGCATCTTTTGCCATTCTGGCATTTATATAGAGCGGGAATATAATTTTTATGATTACGGAATAGATAGAAATTGTAGAAAATGTGGTAATAGCCGTAGCATGACAGTCTTAATATTCTTTTCCTGCTGATATAGTGAGAGGGGTTTATTAAGCCTGCCTTTATACGGGTGTTACTGTAATATTAGAAAGGCAGGATAATTTAGTGAAAAAAGAAAACGAAACAGAACTTTTATTTGGGGAAACAATACCTGAAACAGAAGAAACAGCCAGGAAAACACCAGTTACAAGAAAAAGGATGGCAAGAACCAGCAGCATAAACATTACAGAGAAAAAAGCATCTTATGGCAAGTATAAAAAGGCAAAGGGTGGATTAGGACATGGTCTTAAAATTATACCACTTGGTGGTCTTGAACAGATTGGAATGAATATTACAGCGTTTGAGTATGAGGATACTATAATAGTAGTTGACTGTGGCCTGTCTTTCCCTGAAGATGATATGCTTGGAATAGACCTTGTTATACCGGATATAAGTTATCTTAAGGAAAATATCAGTAAAGTAAAAGCATTTGTTATAACACATGGACATGAAGACCATATAGGTGCACTTCCTTATGTCCTTAAAGAAATTAATGTGCCAGTATATGCAACTAAGCTTACAATGGGGCTTATTGAAAATAAGCTTAAAGAACATGTGCTTCCACGGCCTGTTAAGCGGAAAATTGTAAAATATGGCCAGTCAGTTAATCTTGGATGCTTCCGGGTGGAATTTATAAGGACAAACCACAGTATTTCAGATGCAGCAGCACTTGCCATATTTACACCAGCTGGGATTATTGTACACACAGGTGATTTTAAAGTTGACTATACCCCAGTTAACGGGGAAACTATTGATTTACAAAGGTTTGGTGAACTTGGAAAAAAGGGTGTGCTTGCACTTATGTGTGACAGTACCAATGTTATGAAACCTGGATATACAATGTCTGAAAAGACAGTAGGAAAGACATTTGACAATATATTTGCAGACAATGACAGAAGCCGTATAATAGTAGCTACATTTGCTTCAAATGTTGACCGTGTACAACAGGTTATTAATTCCGCAGAAAAATATGGGCGTAAAGTTGTAGTTGAAGGCAGAAGCATGGTTAATGTTATAAGCACTGCTACAGAACTTGGATATCTTAATGTACCTGAAAATATTATAATAGATATGGAGCAGATGAAGAACTATCCATCTGAGAAACTTGTGCTTATTACAACAGGCAGCCAGGGTGAAGCTATGGCGGCACTTTCAAGGATGGCAGCAAACATACACCGGAAAGTGTCAATAGAGCCAGGAGATACAGTAATATTCAGTTCAAGGCCTATACCTGGCAATGAAAAGTCCGTTTCAAAAGTTATAAATGAGCTTTCTGAAAAAGGTGCAAAGGTAATAGTCCAGGATACACATGTGTCAGGCCATGCTTCACAGGAAGAGATTAAACTTATATATACACTTACAAAACCTAAATATGCAATACCTGTACATGGTGAGTACCAGCATCTTAAATTCCATGCGGAGCTGGCACAGGGGCTTGGTGTGCCAAAAGAAAATACTATAATATTATCATCAGGTGATGTACTTGAGCTTACAGAAGAACACGCTGCCCTTGTAGGAAAGGTACAGGCACAGGGCATTATGGTTGACGGGCTTGGTGTAGGTGATGTAGGAAACATTGTTTTAAGGGACAGGCAGCATTTATCAGAAAACGGGCTTATTATAATAGTGCTTACACTTGAGAAATATACTAACCAGCTTCTTGCAGGCCCTGATATTGTATCAAGGGGGTTTGTATATGTACGTGAGTCAGAGTACCTTATGGATGAAGCTAAAAATATTGTGTATGCTGCACTTGAGAGATGTCTTGACAATAATGTATCAGACTGGACGAAGATTAAGACAGAGGTAAAAGACAGCCTTAGTGATTATCTTTGGAAGAAAATGAAGAGAAACCCTATGATACTTCCTATAATAATGGAGGTTGAGTAGGATTACAGAAAGGGTGGTTTTATTGCAGCCAGAAGAAATAATGGATAACCTTATAAATGCGCTAAAAGGGACAAGTGAGTATAACCAGTACCACAATCTTTTAGAACATATTAAATCACAGCCAGAATTATATAACAGGATAAGTGAATACCGCAGAAGAAGCCTTGCAATGCAGATGTCTGACAGTGAGAACTTTATACATGAGAATAATAAGCTCCAGAAAGAATATTATGATTTGCAGAATAATGCTCTTTCAAATGAATTTTTCTCTGCTGAACACCAGTATTGTGTGATGGTACGTAACCTGCAGAACAAGTTTCTGGAAGGTACAGGTATTGAAACAGATTTTCTGGAGGGCTGATAATTTATGTCACAGAATGTACAAAGCAGGAAATATGTACTATTGCTTCTAAGGGGAAGTTTGTATCTGCTTGTGAATATAATGCTTGTAATAGTAATAATTTATGGGACTTTTTATATGTGCCGTTCTGGATATAATTTCTGTTATGGCATTTTCGGGCCAGTAGTAGTTGAAGAGCCACCAGGAAGTGACAAAGAATTTGAAGTCAGGGACAGTGATGATATGTTTGACGTTGCTACAAGGCTTAAAGAAGATAATATTATTACAGATAATTATGCATTTTATATACGTACAAAACTTATGGATACAGACAAAACTATATTAAAAACCGGGGTGTACACCCTGAATACAAGCATGGATTATGAAACTATTATAAATATGCTTACATTTAAAGAATAGATTGGCAGGGGGCGGATATGGTTATTGAGAAAAGATTGTCAACATATATAGATTCGCTTTCCTGGGATATACCAGAATACCTGCAGGAAGTGGAGAAAGATGCTGTTATGGCGGAAGTCCCTGTTATAAAGCGTTCTACCCAGACATTGCTTGCTTTTCTTCTTGATATGGCAAAACCAGCTGCTGTCCTTGAAATTGGTACAGCAGTTGGTTTTTCAAGTATGCTGGTTAGTGAATATACTAAAGAAAGCACAATTATAGATACTATAGAAAAGGTACCTGCCAGGATTAAATGTGCAAAAGAAAATTTCAAAAAGTATAATAAAGAAAGCAGGATAAACCTTATTGAAGGGGAAGCATCAGAGATATTAGAATTACTTGCATCACAAGGTAAAAAATATAATTTTGTATTTATGGATGCTGCAAAAGGACAATATATGAATTTTGTAGTACCTGTGTATAAGATGTTGTCTGCTGGTGGGATATTAGTAACAGATAATGTACTGCAGGATGGTGATATATTAGAATCACGTTATGCAATAACAAGGCGTGACAGGACAATACATGGCAGGATGCGCCAGTATTTATATTACCTGACACATTCGGAAGAGTGGAATACTGTTATATTGCCAGTTGGTGATGGTGTTTCAGTTTCTGTGAAAAAGGTTAAGGAGGGTTCTTAATGTTAGCAAATGGGAAACCTGAGCTTTTAGTACCAGCAAGCAGTCTTGAAGTGCTTAAAGTAGCTGTAATGTATGGTGCTGATGCTGTATATATTGGCGGGGAAATGTATGGGTTGCGTGCCAAGGCAAAGAATTTTTCAAAAGAAGATATGAAAGCAGGCATAGATTTTGCACACCAGCATGGGAAGCGGGTATTTGTAACAGCAAATATAACTGCACATAACAGGGACCTTGACGGGGTTCGTGTTTACTTTGAAGAATTAAAGGAAATGGACCCAGATGCCCTTATTATCTCTGACCCTGGTGTATTTGCAATAGCAAAGCAGGTGTGTCCTGGAACAGAGGTGCATATAAGCACACAGGCAAATAATGTTAATTACATGACATATCTTTTCTGGCAGCAGCAAGGTGCAAAAAGGGTAGTATCTGCCAGGGAACTTTCGTTAGAAGAGATAAAACAGATACGCCAGAATATTCCTGATGGCCTGGAGATAGAAACGTTTGTACATGGGGCTATGTGCATATCCTATTCGGGAAGATGCCTTCTTAGTAATTATTTTACTGGGAGGGATGCTAACCTTGGGGCATGTACACATCCATGCCGCTGGAAGTATTATATAATGGAAGAAAGCCGTCCAGGAGAATATCTTCCTGTAGAAGAGAACGAGAGAGGCACTTATATATTTAATTCAAAAGATTTATGTATGATAGAGCATATCCCAGACCTTGTAGAAGCAGGTATTGACAGCTTTAAGATAGAAGGCAGGATGAAGACTGCGTTGTATGTGGCAGATGTGGCAAGGACATACAGACAGGCAATAGATGATTATTTCCAGTCACCTTCACTGTATGAATTACGTAAGGAATATTATATGCAGGAGATTTCCAAGTGCACATACAGGCAGTTTACAACAGGGTTTTTCTATGGACCAGCTACACATGATACACAGATTTATGATAATAACACATATGTACAAGGTTACACATATCTTGGGACTGTGGGGAAGGTTACAGATGATGGTTATATTTCCCTTGTACAAAAGAATAAATTCTGTGTTGGTGATGTGGTTGAGGTTATGAAACCATCAGGAGAAGATATTAAAGTGCATGTTAGTGATATGAGGGATGAAAAGGGCATGCATATTGAAAGCTGTCCACATCCAGGGCAGAATATACAAGTGCTTTTGGATGGGAAAGCAGATGAAATGGACATAATCCGTGTTAAGGCAGATTAACCTCTGCCAGCATTGTATTAACAGGACTGCCAGCCATCATGCTGGCAGAATCCCTTTGGCACAGTGGTATAATGTATTTATATTTACATTATTTTTACTTTGCCTTTGAGGGAATAAATTATGGGGAGAAAAACAGATGACTGTACAGGAGAAGTATTTAAAGATTGTAGATGATGTTATTGAAAAAGGACCATATAAGCCAGACTGGGTTTCATTGGCTGGGTATGAAGCTCCAAAGTGGTTTAAGGATGCCAAATTTGGTATATTTATACACTGGGGCCTTTTCAGTGTGCCAGCATTTAATAATGAGTGGTATCCAAGAAATATGTATATACAGGATATGGAAGAATGGCAGCACCACAGGGACACTTATGGGGAACATACACAGTTTGGGTACAAAGACTTTATACCAATGTTTAAGGCAGAAAAATTTAATCCAGAGGAATGGGTACATTTATTTAAAAGAGCAGGTGCAAAATATATAGTTCCTGTAGCAGAACACCATGACGGTTTCCAGATGTATAATAGTGAAATAAGTGAGTGGACAAGCGTTAAAATGGCTATGAAGCGTGATGTACTGGGTGAACTAAAGACTGCTATTGAAAAAGAGGGGCTTGTATTCTGTGAGTCAAACCACCGTATAGAACATGCATTTTTTATGGGGCATGGATGTGAATTTGAAAGTGATATAAAGCCACCAATGAAACTTGGGGATTTCTACTGGCCTGCAATGACTGAACCTGGCCACCAGGATTTATTCAGTCCTGACCCTCCAGAAGAGTTTCTGGAAGACTGGCTTGCACGTAACTGTGAGATTGTAGAGAAATACAGACCATCAATGGTTTATTTTGACTGGTGGATACAACATAAATCTGTCAAACCATATCTTAAGAAATTTGCTGCTTATTATTATAACAGGGCAGCAGAATGGGGAATACAGGCAGCTATATCTTATAAACATGATGCAATGATGCCTGGTACAGGTATACTTGATATAGAAAGAGGGCATTTCCAGAATGCCAAGCCGTTCTTCTGGCAGTCAGATACTTCAATGTCATTTAATTCATGGTGTTATACAGAACAGAACCGGTTTAAGAAGGCAGAACATATATTACAGGACCTTGTTGATATTACAAGCAAGAATGGATGCTTGTTGCTGAATGTAGGACCTAAAGCGGATGGAACAATATGTGATGAAGAAGTAAAAATGCTTGAAGAAATTGGTGAATGGATAGAGGTAAATGGTGAAGCTATATATGGCACACATCCATGGAGAGTACAGGAAGAAGGAGAAACTAAGAATGCCGAAGGCATGTTTTCAGAAGAAGGGCGTAGTGAGTATAATTCTTCTGATATAAGATTTACATGCAAGGCAGACTGTATATATATTATACCTATGCAGCAACATAGGGAAGATATAGTAGTTAAGAACATGGGAGAGGATAGTAAAGATTTCCATGGGATTATTACAGAGTTTACAGTACTTGGATATAATGAAAAGCCAGAGTTTATAAGATATACAGATAAAATGGTTATACATGCGCCATTTGTAGACAGCAGCAAGCCAGTTGTATACCGTATAAGGCTTATGTAAAACAGAAGCCCAATGATTAAGACACAAACTATATGGAATAGAACAAAAAAACAGGGACTGTTTATACAGTCCCTGTTTTGTTATAATCCCCTGTCTGAAAATCAAAAAACTTTTAAAATAAATCTCTTTATATAAAAATTAAGATGAATCCACGCATTGATTATAACACGTAAAATAAAAACTGGAATTAATTAACCAACTTTTACTACGTTTGAAGCCTGAGGCCCTTTTTCACCGTTTACAACATCAAATTCAACAGCTTCACCTTCGTCAAGAACCTTGAAACCATCCATCTGAAGGGCTGAAAAATGTACAAATACATCCTTGCCTGTTTCATCTGAAATGAATCCAAAACCCTTTTTTGCGTTAAACCACTTAACTGTACCTCTCATTATAATGCCTCCTAAAACTGAAAAAATATTTACAAATGCTTTGTATCCTTACAAAGCTGATAACAATATCTAATCTATCATATTATTACAGAAGTGTCAATGAAAAAATCATTTTGAGGTTCCCAATTTTTTTAATACACAGGTATTTTGCCTCTGGCAATTGCAAAATAATATAATCTTTGTGCAATTTAAAAATAGGGAAACTCAAAAAAAATATGATATATCACTAAAGGAGTAACCATGTTACAAGGGGGCGTCTCCCAGCCATTATAAAGGAAGGGAGGTGGTGCAGATGGATACATATGAAGTTTTAAGCCTGTTATTTTTAGGTGGTTCATTTCTGTTAGCACTGCTTGCCTACATAGATAGCAGGAATAACAAGCGTAAATAAGCCTGCCTTGTAATCTTAGCGGATGCAGGCAGGCTCATAGTTTTTGCTTGGGAAGCTAACCACTTTGTGGATGGTTACTTCTTTTGAGACTAATATAACACAAATATTATATGGGTGCAATGAATTTTCAATAATTTTTATTATCCACTTTTGTGGGGAAACTTAAGTGGAGTATCTGGCTTTACAACTGCTGTGCTAATTCTTCAAGATACATCCATCTGTCCATTTTTTCAGAAAGGTTATTTGAAATTTCATCTTTTTGTGAAGAAAGTTCATTAAGTTTTACAAAATCATGGGCATATTTTAGTATGTCTGCTTCAATATTTTCAAGTTTCTCTTCAAGTTGTGCAATATCATCTTCTATAGTTTCATATTCCCTTTGTTCTTTATAAGACATTTTTTTCTTTTTCTCCTGGCCGTCTTTCCAGTTATTACGGTTTAATGATTTGCTGCTATCCTGTGGTTTTGTGAAATCTTTTGTGTTATTGATGTTACCCGTAACTGCAAGTTTTCTGCCAGAAGCATTAATATAGTCAGTATAGCCGCCTTCATATTGTTTAATTACACCATTTTCTTCAAATGATAAAATCCTTGTAACAGTACGGTCAAGAAAATACCTGTCATGTGATACTGTTATTACAATGCCATCAAATGTGTCAAGGTAATCTTCAAGCACTGTAAGTGTTGTTATATCAAGGTCATTAGTAGGCTCATCAAGCAGCAGTACATTAGGTGCTTCCATAAGAATCCTTAAAAGGTAAAGCCTGCGTTTCTCACCACCTGAAAGCCTGCCAATAAGTGAATATTGCTGTTCTGGAGGAAACAGGAAACGTTCAAGCATTACAGAAGCGCTTACAGTGCCATCACTTGTTTTTACAACTTCCCCGCCTTCACGTATATAGTCAATTACACGCATGGAATTATCAAGAGATTCATTTTCCTGTGCAAAATAACTAATTTTTACAGTCTGCCCTATAGTAACCTCACCACTGGATGGCTTTATATTTCCAGAAATAATATTCATAAGAGTAGACTTGCCGCATCCATTTGCCCCAGTTATACCAATACGGCTTCCACGCAGGAATATATAAGTAAAATCTTTTATCAGGACATTGCCGTTATAAGAGTGGTTAATATCCTTAAGTTCAATAGTAGTCTTGCCAAGCCTTGATGATACAGAACTTATCTGTGCTGCTGCATCAGTTACAGGTGCCTTGGTATCACGGAGAGCCTCATACCGTGCAATATGTGCTTTCTGCTTAGTTGAACGTGCCCTTGCACCACGCTGCATCCATGCTATTTCTGTACGTAATATACTCTGGCGTTTTCTTTCTGTTGCACGCTCCATTTCTTCACGTTCTGCTTTCTTTTCAATAAATCCAAGATAATTACAGTTATAATTATATAATTTGCCTTTATCAATTTCAGTTATGCGGTTTGCTACACTGTCAAGAAAGTAACGGTCATGTGTTACCATTATAATAGCACCATTGTAACTGGCAAGGTATTCTTCCAGCCAGGAAGCCATTGCGCTGTCAAGATGGTTGGTAGGCTCATCAAGTATAAGTACATCTGCTGGTGTAAGAATTGTCCGTACAAGAGCAATTCTTTTGCGCTGGCCGCCTGAAAGTTTCTCAATATCCTGTGTGAGGTCTTTAATTCCAAGTTTTCCAAGCAGGCTCTTTGCCTGTGGGATAAAGCTGTCCTGCTCATTTGAAATTTCTTCTTTTAATGGAAGGGAAGCATCAAGTACACAAGTACCACTGGTAAATACAGGATTTTGTGGAAGATAGCCCATACGCAGGTTCCTTGCTGTGGTAACTGTTCCTTGTCCAGGTTCTTCCCTGCCTGCAATTATCTTTAAAAGCGTAGACTTTCCAGTGCCATTTATACCTACAATCCCAACCTTTTCATTTTCATTAAGGTAAAATGATGCATCATCAAAAAGAAGCCGGCCTGTATATGTGTGGGTAAGGTGTTCTGCTGTAATAAGATTCATAAAAGCCTCCATGCGGTTTATTATTAAAGTAGTTAAGAACAGAGTTCTTGCCTGTACTTTTTCTATGGCATATTTGAAAATAAAAAGTGACAGATTTGCTGCCAGAGCCACATAATTTGTGCACTTTTTATTTTTTAAACATGTCCTGGTAAAAAGTAAAAAAAACTCTAAACATTAGTTAGATTATATGATATACTTTAATATAGTACGTGTCAAATAAACATTACCAGTGTATTGTCTGGATGCCAGCTATTATACTGGTTATGTAGTCCCTGGAGGTTTTACAATGGAAGGAAAATATACAATTTATAAGCGGAAGATGAATTATTATGAGACAGACCAGATGGGTATAATACATCATTCAAATTATATAAGGCTTTTTGAAGAAGCCAGGCTTGACATAATGGATAAATCAGGCATTAATTATGCAGATATTGAAGAAATGGGAATTATTATACCTGTTATGTCTGTAGACTGTAAATATCTTATTCCGTTATATTATAATGACAATATTGAAATACATTCATGTGTTACAAAGTTTGATGGCATAAAAATGGAACTTTCTTATGAAATATATAAAGAAGGTTCTAAAGAAGCCTGTACAAAAGGGCATACAGGCCATTGTTTCCTTAATAAGGATATGAAACCATTCAGGATGAAGAAACTTTATCCTGGTTTATATAGTAAACTAAAAGAAATGGCTGTATAGTATTGAGAAAAATAAAGATAGGGAAAGGAAACCAATGAAATGAAAAAAAAGCTGATTACTGTTCTTGTTACAAGCCTTATGATGATAGCTGCAATAGGAGCTTTTTTATGGAAGATGAATGATTTGTCAAAAAAGCTTGAAAAGCAGAATGAGGCAGCACTTGATGAAGAAAGAGACCTGGCAGAATACCAGCATGGAAAAGCTATTGACAGTATAAAAGAGCTAGATATAATACCACTTTATTTGTCAGGTGACAGGAAAAATGTTGTGACCATAGATTATGCTTCAAAAAGTGATATATATGATGTAGCAAAGTCTGCCAAAGCTGAACAGACAATTACAGATGTTAAGAAAAGGACACAGACATATACACCAGAAGCAGCATTATGGGCATATAACCCATATGGCACTAACAATAATTCGATGTATGCTTATTTTAATACAGATGGCAGATGTTACTGCAAATATACAATTTCTGTAAAAGACAAAAATATACCTGATTTTACACGTACTCTTATAAACCATCTTTCAGGAAGTGTGTCATCAGAACATGAATATAATATAACAGGGCTTGTACAAGGGAAGACTAATTATATTATATTAAAGTTTTATAACAGGAACGATGAACTTGCAAGGACTTACACATATAGTGTTGATATACCAAAAAGTGACATGGGGACACAGAATATTATAAACAGCACTGAAGGACGCAGCAAAACAAAGCTTAGTAATGGGCTCTATACTGTATTTTCAGCTGGAAGCACTGAGAAAGTACGTGTTACACGTATAGTAAAAAAGAAAGTTAACAGAAACGGAAGAAGGGTTACAAGGCGTGTAAAGAAAACTGCATGGAAAAGAGTTCCAAAGTGCGCAATATTACTATATGACAATTCTGGTGTTTTAAGAGGGGAAATACCTCTGGATGGATATTGTGGAAGAAATACCAGCCTTGTGTATGATGGTGTAGTATACCCATGTGCGGAAGACAAGATTGCACTTGTGAATGCACTGGGACAGGTTACAAAAGTATACAAAATTAATGGTTATAAACAGAGTGGTGAGTTTGCATATGATGATTTTGGAAATATATATGTTATAGCTACACCAGCCAGAAAGAAAGCTGTTAAAAACAGCTGTGTAGTAAAGGTAGAACTTGAAAGCGGAAAGACAACTGTTGCGCTTGATATGAATACAATGCTTGCTTCTGTTTACAAAAATGCTGTTAAGAAAGCAAACCGCAGCAATCCAGACTGGGTAGACCTTAATTCAGTACAGGTGACAGGAACAAACCAGCTGCTTGTAAGTTCACAGGCACTTTCAAGTATATTTAAAATAAACAATGTAAACAGCCTGTTGCCAAAGCTTGATTATATTATTGCTGACAAGAGTATCTGGAAAGATTATAAGAACCTTAAGAAAAAGGTATTAACCAAGGCTCTTGAAGGTGAAGCTACCCCTGGACCAGAAGAAACACCTGTAGTTGACTCTATACTTGATACTCCAAAAGAAAAGAAAGAGCTTTTTAATTCACAGGCAGGACAGAATTCTGTTGTGTACAGCAGGACTTCTTCACTTGCAGAGGGACAGTATTATTTAACAATGCTTAATAATAATTCAGGTGTAAAGGCAACCAGGTCTGGCAAGTCATATTATTATAAATTCCTGGTAGATGAAACAGCAAGGACATATGCACTTTCAGAAACAAAGAGTTTTGACCAGACAAAAGACGAAGGAAATATTACAAAAGCAAATAATGTATATGTATACTGTAATGCAGGTGGGAATAAATTCACTGAGTCTGACAGTTCAGGCAAGCTGATTAAAGAATTTTCTGTTAAAAAGGGATTATACCGTATATATAAGGATACCTGGAAAGATTTCTGGTTTAAATAATAAAGGAAAAATATAGCATTAATTTATGGTAAATCATTGACCAGTTTTTTTAAAAGTTGTATAATATTTTGGAATAATGTAAAATGTAATTATCCATTATCCCTGGCAACTGGATTTTGGATAGTAACAATAAATAAATATATAGGAGGATAAGATATGAAACTTTTTATTGACACAGCCAAAATTGAGGACATTAAGAAAGCAAATGAAATGGGGGTTATCTGTGGCGTAACAACAAACCCTTCTTTAATTGCAAAGGAAGGCGGAAGAAGCCAGGAAGACGTTTTAAAAGAGATAGCATCTATAGTTGATGGCCCAATCAGTGGTGAAGTTAAGGCAACAACTGTTGACGCAGAAGGAATGATTGCAGAAGGACGTGAAATTGCAAAACTCCATCCAAATATGGTTGTTAAGATTCCTATGACAATAGAAGGCTTAAAGGCTACAAAAGTTCTTTCAAGTGAAGGAATCAAGTGTAATGTTACTCTTATTTTTACAGCTAACCAGGCACTCCTTGCAGCAAGGGCAGGTGCAGCATATGTATCACCATTCCTTGGACGTCTTGATGATATTTCAGTAACAGGTGTTGAACTTATCAGGACAATCACAGAGATTTTTGACAATTATGGTATTGAAACAGAAATTATATCTGCAAGTGTACGTAACCCAATCCATGTTACAGATTGTGCCCTTGCAGGTGCAGATATTGCAACAGTTCCTTATTCTGTAATTGAGCAGATGACAAAACATCCTCTTACAACAGAAGGCATTGCAAAGTTCCAGAAAGATTATATTGCTGTATTTGGAGAGTAATTCCAGCAGGTGATACATATTTAATTTCAGTTAGAAAGGAAAGAATTATGGATACTTTAGCATTAAAGAAAACTGCGAATGAAGTACGCAAAGGAATAGTCACAGCAGTACACAGTGCAAAATCAGGCCATCCAGGCGGTTCTTTGTCAGCAGCAGACATTTTGACATATCTCTATTTTGAAGAGATGAATATTGACCCAGAAGACCCAAAGAAAGCTGACAGGGACAGGTTTGTATTATCCAAGGGACATATAGCACCAGGATTTTATTCTACACTTGCCAACAGGGGTTTCTTCCCTGTTGAAGATTTAACAACACTGCGCCATACAGGTTCTTACCTGCAGGGACATCCTGATATGAAGCATATTCCAGGTGTGGACATGTCAAGCGGTTCATTAGGACAGGGTATTTCTGCCGCAGTAGGTATGGCACTTTCTGCAAAAATAGACAATGCTTCATACCGTGTATATACACTGCTTGGTGATGGTGAGCTCCAGGAAGGCCAGGTATGGGAAGCATCAATGTTTGCAGGCGCAAAGAACCTTGACAACCTTGTTGTGATTGTAGATAACAACGGGTTGCAGATTGATGGCAAAATTGATGATGTATGTTCTCCTTATCCTATTGCTGACAAGTTTAAGGCATTTAATTTTAATGTTATTGAAATTGATGCACATGATTTTGAACAGATTGCTTCTGCATTTAAGAAAGCAAGGGAAACTAAAGGCATGCCAACAGCTGTAATTGCTAAGAGCACAAAGGGCAAAGGTGTATCATTTATGGAGAACCAGGCAAGCTGGCATGGTACTGCACCAAATGATGAACAGTATGCACAGGCAATGGCAGATTTAGAAAAAACCGGTGAAAGCTTGAAATAAGCAGATAGGAGGAAGAAATGGCAGATGTAAAGAAAATTGCTACAAGGGAAAGCTATGGTAATGCTTTAAAGGAGTTTGCAGATGCATATCCAGACCTTGTTGTACTTGACGCTGACCTTGCAGCAGCAACAAAGACAGGTATTTTCCAGAAAGCATACCCAGACAGGCATATAGACTGCGGAATTGCAGAATGTAATATGATGGGCATTGCAGCAGGTCTTGCTACAACAGGCAAAATTCCTTTTGTAAGTTCATTTGCAATGTTTGCATCAGGGCGTGCATATGAGCAGGTACGCAATTCTGTAGGATATCCAAAGCTTAATGTAAAAATCGGCGCAACACATGCAGGTATCTCTGTAGGTGAAGATGGTGCAACACACCAGTGTTGTGAAGACCTTGCGCTTATGCGTACTATCCCAGGCATGGTAGTTATGAACCCTTCAGATGATGTGGAAGCAAAAGCTGCTGTAAAAGCTGCACTTGACCATGAAGGTCCTGTATATATCCGTTTTGGAAGGCTTGCAGTACCTGTAATTAATGACAAACCAGACTATAAGTTTGAGCTTGGAAAGGGTGTTGTACTCCGTGAAGGCAAGGATGTTACATTATTTGCAACAGGACTTGAAGTATCAGAAACTCTTGATGCAGCAGAAAAGCTTGCTAAAGATGGAATTGATGCAAAAGTAGTTAATATACACACAATCAAACCTCTTGATGAAGAGCTGGTAATTGCATCAGCTAAGGAAACTGGCAAGGTTGTTACAATAGAAGAGCACTCTGTAATCGGAGGGCTTGGAAGTGCAGTATGTGACTGCCTTTCAGCAAATGCACCAACAAAAGTTCTCAAAATTGGCGTGAATGATGTCTATGGTGAGTCAGGACCAGCAACTGAGCTTATTAAGAAGTACGGGCTTGACAGTGAAGGCATCTATACAAAAGTTAAAGAATTTATGGCATAAGATTGTAATTTATCCCACTTCCCAAATGGGGTGGATTGAAATAACAGCATTATTTACCAGGCTGGAATATTCTTAATTGAATGTTCCAGCTTTTTAAATGTATTATCCAATGAACCAGGGAAAAGTATAAAAATTATATAATTATTTGATTTTTTGATAAAAATCTCTATAATATTATTAGGGCGTGTTTGAAAATTTATTCTCACGGTTTGCACTCCACACTTTGTGGTATATTTATACCAAATCCAGTCAACGCTGCTAATATGGCTGCTTTTAACTGGTATAAATCTCCCATAAATTGTGGCGTACACCCAGCAAAAAGCAATTTTCAAACACGCCCTGGCAAATATCTGGGGATGGGCAGGGAACATTTATATATAGAATAACTTATAGGATGTGAAAAAATTGTACTTTATAGCATTATGTGATGATGAGGCAAAAGAACTTGACCAGATTGAGAACTTACTTGCAATATACCAGGATAAAAAACAAATACTTGAATATAAGACTGAACGTTTTGAGAGCGCAGAAGCACTTCTTAAACGTGTTATAGAAGAAAAATATACACCAGACCTTCTGGTTTTAGATATTTTTATGTCAGGAAAAAGTGGTATGGAGGCAGCAGAAGAAATAAGGAAGTCTGGCTGTGTAATGCCAATAGTTTTCTTAACTGCGTCAACAGGATATGCATTGAAAGCATATGGTGTAGATGCCATCCAGTACCTTGTAAAACCTCTGGACAAAGAGCGTTTTTTCCATGTCATGGATTTTGTATTTGGGCATATACAAAAAATGAAAGAGGAACACGTTATTATTAAGTCTGCAGGTGCAATCAGGCAAATAAATCCAGATAATATTGTATATTGTGAATCACAGAAAAATTACCAGGTATTGTATCTTACAACAGAAGAATATAAAGTCAGGATGACAACAGCATCTCTATGGGGAATTTTGGAAAGATTTCCACAGTTTGGAAGGTGCAGCCGTTCATATATCCTGAATATGAACCATATTGTTTCAGTAGAACGTGAAAAAGTTGTTATGGATAATGGAAGTGTAATTTATATATCACGTAATAAAGTGGCAGAATTTAAGAAAGAATATTTTTCATATTATTTTGATTAAATATAGTAATACTGTTATATGAGAGCCAGATTATATAATAAATTCTGCCAAAGAAATTTATTCTTGCAAAGGCAAAGTGATAATGATGCAGGTATGCATATCCAGGTGTATCTGTGAGGTTTCGATATACTGCCCCGCTATAGGGCATAAAAACTAAAAAGAAAACAGGTTATACCCCGTTGTTTTGTTACGGGGTATTTGTCTTAATCATTTGTTTTTTTATCCCCAAAAAACGACTAAATATCCCATTATATAGAATTATTTTTAAGTAAATGATATAGTTTGTTAATAATATTTGGTGCATGGTATAAGGAGGTATAAATTTATGCTGGGAGGTTCATTTTTGGTTGCAGTTTTTCGTAATACAGTTAGTGCAGGCCTGATGCTTTCCTTTTTTCTTATGCTAGACCGTCCTAGGTTTCCCATGAAGAAAACAATATTGTATTATATATTATTTGGTACATTAATGATAACTACATATAGTATGTGGTACTTGTATGGAAATAGTAGTTTTGTAAAGTATGCAGGTATATCTATACTCCCAGTTATTGGAATTTTCTGTGGAATTATGAGCAGGGATGTTATTTATTTGTCTTTGTATAAAATTGCACTGGCATTTTATTTGTTTTCTGTATGTACATTTTGTGGTGTAGATGTTGCACGGTGGGGATTTAATGGAAATCTGTGGATAGATATTCTGGTACGTATAATTTGTTCTTTAATAATATTAGTTGTTACATGGATTAAATTCAGAAAACCATTCTTAAACAGAGTTGATTTTCTGGTTGAAGAGATGGATTTATTTAGCTCTGCAACACTTTTTGTTTCAGTTATGCTTGGTGCTATAATGGCTTACTGGCCTAACTTGCAAGGGTTTTCAATATTTAATATGGTACGTGCATTTTTGATTTTATTTATGGCAGGGGTTTTACAATTTACAATACTTCATTTGTATATACATCTTGGACAGGAACACTATTACCAGGCAGAAAAAGAACTGCTGGAAGTAAATGAACAGCTTCTGCACCAGCAGATGGAGATTATGAGGGAATCAGAAAAAGAAGCAGCCAGGATACGCCATGATGTGCGGCATCATACATTTTTAATTAAAGAATATGTACAGAAAGGTGAATTTGACGGGCTTATGGAGTATCTGGACCAGTATAACAGTGATGTGGAGAACCAGAAAGTAAAATATATATGCCAGAACCGGGCAGTAAACAGTATATTGTCAGTATATGCAAGAAAAGCTGAGAGCCAGGGGATTGCAACTGAAATAGATGTAAGAGTACCAGAGGAACTGGTAATAAGGGATATTGACTGGGTTGCAATTCTTGCAAATATTTTTGAGAATGCCATACATGGCTGTCTTTGTTCTGGGATTTCTGAAAATAAAATTAAGATATATATTAACCAGAAAGGAAATAAAGTAGTAATCCAGTGCCGGAATACAAGCAACAGTAAGGTGAAGTTCCACAATGGGCTTCCTGTATCAGATAAAGGTGGCGGAATTGGAGTGTCTAGTATTATAAAAGCAGCTTCACGTTATGATGGGGAAACGGATTTTATTATTAAAGATAATATGTTTATAACAAGTATACTTTTAAATATTAATGTATAAACAAATATATTTTACAACCAGGAAAAAGGATGGGCTGATATGCAGAGAAATGCTTTTTTAAATAATAAGAAAATACACCAGAATATATTACCAGGAGTGTTTATGACAGCTGCAGTGCAGATGGTTAATATAACAGACAGTATAATTGCTGGCAATATTTTAGGGCAGGATGCAATAGTTGCGGCTGGGATTTCTATGCCAGTATTATTATTTATCCAGATACCAGCAATAATACTAGCAATGGGAGGGGCATCAGAAGCAGCATTGTTTCTGGAAAAGCATGATAAACAAAAGGCAGACAGGGTATTTAGTGCTTCGGTTGTGGCAGCTTTTATAATATCTCTGTTTGTTGCAATAATGTCACCATTTCTTATAGAAAAATTAGCTATAGTACTTTCTGGCAATGTAGCCCTGGCAGAATTAACAGAGCCATATATCAGGGTGAATTTTATGGGAATTCCAGTTTTGTCTGTGGCAATTATATTTTGTTATTTTATTAACCTTGGCAGCAAACCACATTTAGGAAGTATTTTTCTTATAATTGCCAATATGTTTAACCTGGTATTTGATATTTTGTTTTTGAAATTCTTTGGAATGGGAATGGATGGATGTGCAGTTGCTACTTTATCTGGTTATCTGGCAGCAATGGTGGTAATATTAGTTTATTTTATGCAAGGACACCACCAATTCCATTTAAGAAGGCTAGACAGAAAGTTTTTTGGTTATACATCGCTTGTTGTGAAATCAGGCATTTTAAAAATGGATTTTACATTGATGTCTGTTTTAAAACCAATTATAATTAATTTTGTGATTGTAAGGTTTCTTGGAAACAATTATATGGCAGTTTATTCCGTTTGCATGGGTACAATGTTAATTGCCGGGTTATTTACAGATAACATTGCCAGTCTGGTGAAAAACACTACAGGCATTTCTGGTGGGTACAATGATTATTATGATATATACACACCTTATAAAAAGAGGGTTAAATACAGCTGTATAATTACTGCAGTGCTAATAATGTTATTTCTCGCTGCCCCACAGGTTATTACAACACTTTTTGGGATTACAGAAGAAAACGTGCTGGCACTTTGTAAGCCTGCACTACGTATATTTGCATGTAGTTTCCCATTCTGTTTATATAATAAATTAATGATAATATATTACCAGAATATCCTTCACACAGTCCTGTCTGCAATAATTATGTTAATGCAGGAATTTCTGATGGCTGTGCCATTGGTATTGACAGGAATGTTTTTGTTTGGTTTTACAGGTATTTGTATTATGACAGTTATAAGTGAAGCAGTTATAGCACTGCCAGTTTTCTTTTATAGAATATGGGGACAATATAATAACGGGTCTGGCGGCTGGCTGGATTTATATATGTTTACACGGGCAGCTGATGAAAAGTTTATGGATTAATGTAATAAATAAGATAATATGTTAATTGTTGTATATAAATGAAAAATTACAAAGAATGGATATAAAATATTAATTAGAGAGGACTGCTGTGGTTATGGAGCTGGTTACAATAGAAGAATATGCAGCAAAGCTGTATATAATGGATACATCAGAACTTGAAGATGATGTAGTTTTTAATATGAATTATAAAAGGCTTTCAAAGGCACGCCGTGCTAAAATTGATTCATATTATTTTGAAAAAGATAAAAGACTGTCTCTTGGGGCTGGTATGCTCCTTGATATAGGTCTTTCTGATTATGGGCTTAAGGAATCAGAAGTTTCTATTAGTTATGGAACCAATGGAAAACCTTATCTGCCAATGGAACCACATATACATTTTAATATTTCCCATTCAGGGAAAATAGCTGTGGCAGTATTTGCAGATGTAGAAACTGGATGTGATGTGGAACTGGTGCAAAAGGCAGACCTGTCTTTAGCAGAGAGGTTTTTTTGTGCGGGGGAATATGGTTATATAGTACAACAGGATGGAGAAGAACAACGGGGAGAAGCATTTTACCGCTTGTGGACACTTAAAGAGAGCTTTATTAAAGCAACAGGTATTGGATTGTCACTGCCGTTAGATAAATTTGAGATAAATGTATGGGAAGGTGAAGAAATAACAGTCTGCCAGTATGTAGATAATTCAGTATATCATTTCAAGGAATACAAGCCGGAGGGATATCATATAGCAGTTTGTTTCAGGAATTAGAAACCTTAAATTATAAAAATATCCCTGTATAAGTATTAATTGTCCCATATTATACAATATAGAAAAGAAATATGATATAATTTTTTATATAACAAAGTTGCAAAAATTGTAATATATTTTTGTTATTTGTATAATATATTAAATTTTGTTTTGCACATCGTGGCACCCCCTTTTTTATTTTAAAAGCCACAAAAAGAGTACACCCATTTAAAGTGTACTCTTTTGCATTTAATAAGAAATTACAATAATCTTAGAATTGCTATATGAAAGTGCAGTAATATGTGTTTTTTGTAACATATGACAAAGTATAAATGCATTTATTTTTTTATATAATATATAAAAAGTATTAATATAATAATGATTTGTTAAATAGTTTTAACTGGAAATTTTCAAATGCTTCTTTTGTTGTGGATAACATTTTACGGCTTATATTCAGACGGCGGCCATTGACCAGTATAATTGAAGATGTATCTATATGGTTTATATTATACATATTTACGATATAGGAACGGTGTATTCTTATAAAACCACATGGGGCAAGTTCTGTTAACCAGTTGTCTATGCTCTTTCTAACTAAGTTTTTGTAATTATCAGCCATATATAATACAGTATAATTATGGTCTGCTTCAATATATAAAATATCATCAGAAGAAACATATGTATTATTATTAATATATACTGGATAGTTTTGTTCCAGTTTTATACTAGTTTTATCAATATATAGTTTTATTTCATGTAAGGTAATGGGTTTATATATGAATCCAAGTACATTAGCTCCAAATCCTTCCTGCATCACTTCTGTATGTTTAGTATAAAATACTATGTAAGTATTTTTTTTCTTTTCTTCAAATATATTTTTAATTTGTATTCCTGATATTTTATCCATCTCAATATCAAGAAATAATAAATCTAAAGAAGGCATTTTTTCTAATAGTTCTTCACCTGAATTAAAAACAGCAATATCACTATATCCTAATTTTTGGAAACAGTTTAAATATTGTGTCTGTTCTTCAATACTATCTTCACATATCCCGATTTTCATGATTTTCACCATTACTCAAATAAAAATACCAAGGTTTTTATTTGAGATGCAAACATAAAGAATGGAAATACAAGGTTTGCATTTTATCCTTTCTTATTTTTTATCTAATAGGTTTATTTAAAACAACATATGTATAGAACATATAATTTTTATATGTGGTTTTTATAAATCCATGGTATTTTCCAGCAGTTTTTTTTATATTTGCCAGACCAAGCCCATGGTTTTTGGTATCATTTTTAGTTGTTTTTACATTATTAATTATGTTTTTTTCATAATTAACTGAAGTATTTTTCATTAGAATTGAAATACGGTTTACAGAACTTTCTATATCAATATATACTTCTTTTTTTTCAGGTATATCTTTTTTCGATAATGCATCTAATGCATTATTTGCCAGGTTTGATAAAATAGTACATATATCAAAGTTTTCAACAAAGCATTCACTGTTAAAATAACCACTGGTTTTAAATAATGTATCCTTATCCAGTGAATTATATAAATTGTTTATAATAGCATCTGCAATTAAGTTTCCTGTAGAAATATAGTAATTGTTAATATGTACTTCACAAAGTTTTTGTAAATATGTTTTTAACTGTTCCCATTGTTCATCATTGGCAAGTTTTTGCAATATAAACACATGGCTGTTAAAATCATGGCGGAAAGCCCGTAAATCATCATTTTTTTGTTTAAATTGTGTATAGTATACCTGCTCCATTTCAATATATTTCTGGTTTATTTTGTTTTTTTGTGTTAATGTGGCATTATGGTACTGGACTGTTAAAAATGCAAGCAGTGTAATTAACAGTATTATAATAAGTATAAATATTAAAAAAACTATAATGTATTTAGGTATCTGGTCTAAGTTTTTATAAAACAATACTTCTGATAGTCCCAATAATATATAAGAAATAAAACAGGAAAATATAATAAAACAATAGTTAGGTTTTTGTATTTTTTTAATAATGTATTTTCTGGTATTACGGCTTTTATACATACAAAAGGAAAAAATAATAAAAATAATAAATAAAATTCTGTCAGAATATATTAACAAGGTTTTTAAAGATATACTGTTATATAAATAATTATAAAAAATATATAATATGTTTGAAAAAATATATGACAATATTCCCTCAGATAAAGTACATATAGCAAGCCAGCAAAGTTTATATAATATACTTTCTTTAAATATAAGTGTAAGTATTATAAAAATTGAAAATATGTTCATAATAGGAATTTTAAATAAACTAATAGAAACTGTCTGTAGTACCAGCTGGGTTATAAATAGTGCAGCAGATGATATTATTTTTACTGGTGTTACTGAAAAATCATTTCCAAGTATAAAATAAAATATAAATATTATAGCAGCAAATTCTAATATTGTATTTATTATCATAAATAATTGCATATAGATACTTTTCCTTCCGTAAATATTTATGGTAATACCATTTATAGATTAGATTGTTGTATTTCAGCCCATTATTTTGTGTTTTAGCCCAAAGGTGTTGATATAACTAAAGTGGTATATTATAATTTAGTTATTAAATAATAATATTATTATATAAATCGTTAATATAAAATTATACATAATAATTATAACATTATTTTAATAAATTGTAAATTTATAATATCATTAAAGAACAAAAATATTATATTTAATAATAGAATTTATAATAGTAAATATACTTATTTATGGGATTATTTTTAAGGAGAAGATATGGAATTGGATAGCTTATTTGAAGATTCTGTAATAGCCAGAAGGCATAATGGATATGTTTTATTGTTTAATAGAGAATAGGGAAGCTGGATTAAATTATCTGAAAAGTTATATAACAATGTCTGTTGGTATTTTCAAAATAATGAAAAAATTGATGACAGATATAATGCTCTGCTTGATGAATTAAACAATAAACAAATGTTGAAAGCAGCTAATAGGAATAAAAAACTAGAAAATGTTGCTGTAATATTAACAAATAGGTGTAATTTATCATGTAAACATTGTTGTGCATCACAAATTATGTCTGAAAAAGATATTTCATTTGACATAGTAAGAAAAGTAGTAGAATTAAATCCACATCAGATATGTATTACAGGTGGTGAGCCTTTATTATATAAAAATATTGAAGAGGTTCTAAAGTTTATAAAGAAACATTATAATGGAAAATTGCTTCTCGCTACTAATGGACTTTTAGTAAATAAATATATTGATATGATTGTTAAATATTTTGATAAAGTAGAAATAAGCATAGATGGATTAAATAATGATGAAACATCAAGATACAGGGAAAGAGGAGTATTTAAATGTGTATTAGATGCTGTAAAAATGCTTAAAGATAATGGTTTGAGAGTTGCTATTTCACTTGTTACATATGATGGACATGAAACAGAAGAATTTAATAAATTAAATGAAGAATATGGAACAGTTCCTATATTACGTAGTTTGTTTATTAATGACAGGGTAATAGAAAATATTGATAAAATTATACCAGGTGGAGAAGAACAGTATATTAAGGTTATGAAGGAAGTAATAGAAAACCAGGAACAAGGTGAAAAGTTATGCACTTGTGGTTCAGTTTCTTATCAAATACTTATTGATTCAGAAGGATATGTATATCCATGTGGAGGTTTAGCAGAAGAAGATTTTAAGATAGGAAATATATTAGTGGATGATATTTCAGATTTAGTAAAATACCATTCTGGAAAATACTATGGAGAAATTATTTCAAAAATGCTTAGTAATGAAAAGTTTTCAAAATGCAGGAACTGTATAGTGAGAGAGTTTTGTTGGACATGTCTAAGTGAGGTATTATCAAAATCTATGTATAATGAAGTATTTGAAGCATTTTGTGATATGAACTATAAGAAGTGGAATAAAATTGTATGGGAAAACAAGGGGAAGAAATAATATACAATCTGGGTTACTTATGAATGTAATTTAAAATGTACATATTGTTATGAAGAAAAAAGAAATGGTTATTTGAGTAAAGAAAAAGCTAAGGATATACTGGATTTTATTATAAAGAGGAGTAATATATACCAGGATAATAATATAAGTATTAATATACATGGTGGAGAACCTTTACTTAATTATGATGTATTACGTTACATTGTTGAAAATATCAGGTTATGGAATAGAAATGTTTTTATTAGCATGACTACAAATGCAGTTTTATTTAATGAAGAAAATATAGATGAAATATCTGTTAGCATAGATGAAACTAAGGAAATACATGATAATAACAGGATATATAGAAATGGGGAAGGGACATTTGATAAAGTAGTTAAAAATTTAAATAAAATACTTGAAAAAAAGAAAAATACAATAGCTAGAATGACAGTTACTCCAAAAACAGTGTCTAGTCTTTATAATAGTGTTACTTTTCTACATAATTTAGGTTTTAGTATTATTTCACCAGTAATTGACCAATATGATACCAGATGGGATGAAAATAATATGGAAATTTTAGAACAACAGTTAAAGATGTTGTCTGGATATTTTGCTGTGCAAAATGAAAGCCTGAAAGTTGGAATGTTAGAGCAGGCAAAATATAGAAAAAAAGTAAGTGTTGTCCAGGTACACAGACCATGCATATTGATACTAAAGGAGATATATATCCTTGTGCTTATGTTACTGGTGATGAAAAGTTTAAGTTAGGAGATGTATATACTGGTATATCAGAAGAAGCAATAATAAAAATAAATAATATTAACAATAAAAAATTTGAAAGATGTGAAAGTTGTTTTTGGAAGGATTATTGTTATGGATATAGGTGTAAATTATTTAATTATGCTATATCAGGGGATTTTGAACCAAATTATACAGCATGTAGATTAGAACATGTATTTTTAAAAATACATAAGTATTATAAAGTATCTGGGAAGTAAGTTTGTTTTTATAACAATAATTTTGTTATCATTGTTACATAAAATATTAGTAATTTTATTTTTATTTTATATGGTATATATAATAAAGTGAGGGGAGGTGTAATGTATGGAGAAAGAAAAAATTGGTCTTATGCCATTATCAGAAGAAGAAGTTAATGACTATTATGCAGGCTGGGGTTGCCAGTGTCCTGGAACTGCAGAAGATGAACCAGGACCTTATAATCCAGATTGCTGCTGGCATGATTGTAAGACAGCAAGTGGTTTAGGCTCAAAATTGCATACTGGATGGGGCTGAAATAACATCTTTATTCAAAAAAAGATTAATTAAAGTTAAAAATATTAGTTTGCCTATGTATTGATTTAATTGATACATAGGTAAACGGTATTAAAAAATATTAGAGGTTTGATTTAATGTTAAAATTAGAAAAGTATAAATTATTCAAAAGAAAAATAGTGTTAGTTTTAATAACTGGTATTTTTTTGATTGTATTATTACAGGAAGTACGTGCTTTCCATGCATACGAGTATCAACAAAAACAAATTGAAATAGGTGAAAAACATAAAGGTATATTTACAGATTCACGTTTTGCTAGGTATTGGAAAGAATTTTCGCAGACATATTATAATGATGGATTGACACTTAAACCTTATTTTTTTGATGGTGACAGACAAAAGACGGCAAAGGAACTCTTTCCAAATGCCAGTTTTGATATATATTTTGGTTCTTATGAGAACTGGGCAACACTTTTTTATACAATGACTGGTGATTTAAAATGTATACCAATATTTATTGTGCTTGTATTTTCAGGTATATTTTCATATGAAAATGAGTGTGGAATGCAAGAGATACTTTTAAGTACAAGGAATGGACGTAAAAGATGCAGTAAGGCAAAGTTAAAACTTGCATTTATGGTAACTAATATATTTTATTTTGTTGTAATTCTTATACCAATAACAGATATGCTGGTTATGACAAGAGGATCAGGCTGGAAGACAAGTATACAGGTAAATATATGGCTTAGTAGTTGTAGCAACAATATAAATAATTTAGGGGTTTTGGTACATACATTGTTTTTATCATTTTTATCAATAAATATGGTAGTTTTAATAACGCTGCTTATTTCGTTTTTATCAAAAAGCCCTGTAATCTCAATGTGTGTAAGCCTGGGTATACTGTATGTATTACGTCAGGATATAATATATGGACTTTCTGGAGGAGGTCTTGCAAACTATATTGTATCACTTACACCAGTAAATGTACTTGATGTAGAGTATCTTATACATTTAAATACGGTCCGGTTATTTGGGTTTACAGTACAATGGCTTTATATTGTTGAAGTTGTTTATGTAATAGTTCTGGCAGTCCTGGCTGTAGTTTTTTATAAAACAATGTCAAAAAACCAGAGATACTATGCAGCATAAAAGACTATTGGAAAGTCTGGAATATGTTATTAAAATTAAAGGCATTTAAGGGGAATAACAATATGTTAAAATTAGAAACATATAAGTTGTTTAAAAGAAAAATTGTATTGGTTGTAATAGCAGGGTTTCTTCTGGTTCTGGCTGCAAAAGAGATATCTGCGCATGGTACATATAAAATGTACCAGCCAGAAATGGAAACTTATGGCTGGTGGTGGTTTTTTTATATTATAAATGGCAACCTGCAGATATTGCCAGCATTTATTGTGGTTGTATTTTCTGGTATATTTTCATATGAACAGACATTTGGTATGCAGGATATTATTTTAAGCACAAAGAATGGAAGGATAAAATGTACTAATGCAAAAATAAAGCTTGCATTTATATTAACTAATTTATTATATATAATTACTATATTTGTACCTATAGTGCATATGGCAGCTGTTTCTGGAGGCAGGGGCAGAAACACAAAAATACAAATGATTCATCATACAGCTTTCAGGCAAAGCACTCTTAAAGTGGATAACCAGGGATTGTTATTACATATACTTGTTTTGTCTTTTATGGCAGTAAATATTATATTGCTGGTTACACTTATAGTATCATTTTTATCGACAAAACCTGTAATATCAATGTGTGTGGTTATTGTAATACTATATGCATGGCGTCCAGATGTAATGCTTGTATTTTTTGATGCAGATAGTGCTATACGTGCTTTATCGTTTATACCAGTAAATGCAATGCATATATTGCATTTACTGCAATGTATGCCAGTAAATATAACAGGCAGGGAAGTGCAGTGGGTTTATATACTTGAAGTGGTGTATGCTGTTGTACTGGTTATTGGCTTTTTGTTTTTTTATAAAGTATTGTCAAAAAACTATAAATATTATGCAGCGTAAATTTTATATGGCTTAACAGGAGGAAAATAATGGAACTGGAATTAAGAGGTGTTAAGAAAAGTTATGGCAATAAGATTGCCGTCAATGGGCTGGATATTGTATTCAGACCAGGTATATATGGCTTTCTTGGACCAAACGGGGCAGGTAAGTCAACAACTATACGTATGCTTTGTACTGTTGAAAAGCCTGGTTCTGGAAGTATACTTTATAATGGCAGTGATATTTATAGTATGGGTGAAGACTACAGGGACAAGATTGGATATGTGCCACAGAAAGCAGGGTATTATCCAGATTATACAGCAGAAGCTTTTTTAAAGTATATAGCAGGGCTTAAAGGCATAGAAAATGAAGATAAAAAGATAAGAGAATGCCTGGAATGTGTAAATTTATGGGATGCAAAGGGTAAGAAGCTTAAAGCATTTTCTGGAGGAATGAAACAGAGGGTAAATATTGCGCAGGCACTGCTTAATGACCCATGTATACTTATACTAGATGAGCCAACAGCAGGGCTTGACCCAGATGAAAGGCTGAACCTGAAAAATCTTGTGTCTGGTTTTGCAGAGGAAAAAATTATTATTTTTGCTACACACATAGTATCAGATGTAGAGGGCATTGCAGACAGGGTAGTAATTATTAATAGAGGTAATATACTGGTTAATGAAGAAACTGAAAGTGTAGTAAATAAAACAGAAACAAAAGTATGGCAGTGTAGTTTCAAAGATATTAAGGAGATAAGTTATATAAAAAGTAAATATAGGGTGAGCAGGGAACAACATCATAAAGGGGTTGTTGATATGAGAATTATAAGTGATGTGAAACCATGTGAAAACGCTGTTGAAACATCAGCAAACCTTGAAGAAGCTTATTTGAAAATTATAGGAAATAAAAGGAATGATACAAATGAAAAGAGTTAGGTATATACCACAAATACAACAGACGGAGTGTGGAATAAGTGTTATTGCAATGATGCTTGATTATTATGGTGCACACTATAGTTTGTATGATATAAGGGAGTTTTCAGAAATTGGAAGAGATGGTATGTCTGCTGCTGGTATTATAGTAATATTAAAAAAATTTGGAATGGAAGCCCAGGCTTACCATTGTGATGATATTAAGCTGTTAGCACAACTAACAGCTCCTTTTATAATTATTGAAGAAGAACAGCATTTTATTATAGTTGAAAAGATAACAAAAAAAACTGTATATATAACAGACCCTGGAATTGGACATATAAGATATTCATATGATGAGTTTTTAGAAAAGTTTGATAGTATATGTATTGAAGCAAAGCCTGGAGAGGAGTTTAAAAAGAAAAGAAAGGAATATAAGATGTTAAAAATATTATTTCCGCTTATTGCTGGAAATTAATATTTTATATGAATGGAATGAAAAATATGATAAGTATATTAAAAAGTATGAAACTAATGAAAAAATAACAGCAATACTTGGCGCTTTATTAAATATTGGTCTTAATTATGTATATATAGAGCGGTCCGGAGATATTCTTTTGGCCAAAAAACAATATATGCCAGGTGCAGATACAAAACCTATAGAAAGTATAAATACAATAGAGTGTAAAAATCTTTCATTCCGTTATACTGATAATACGAGTTATATTCTTAACGACATTACTTTTAAAGCATGTAAAGGTGAGATGGTTGCAATAACAGGACGGTCTGGTTCTGGAAAAAGTACATTATTAAAAATAATAAGTGGTTTATATGAAATTTCAGATGGCATGCTGCTTATAAATGGAATAAGGTATAATGAAATAGAAAGAAAGAGTATAGTAAATAAAATTGGCATAGTTCCACAAGAATCATATTTATTTAATAAGACAATTTATGAAAATATTGTACAAGAACAGGAGAACGTAACAAAAGAGGAACTAGAAAAAGTCTTAACTATGGTAAATATATATGATGAAATTACAAATATGCCAATGGGATTAAATACTGTTGTTTCTGAAATGGGTATGAATTTATCAGGAGGACAGAGACAGCGTATTGTAATTGCAAGAGAATTAATTAAACATCCATCAGTTTTAATTATGGATGAGGCAACATGTGCTTTGGACTTTGTTAATGAAAAACAAATTCTGGAAAGAATATCAAAGTTAAATATTACCATAATACTAGTTACACATAGGCTTGCTTCTATACAAAATGCAGATAAAATTTTATTTATTGATAATGGACGTATTGCAGAACAAGGCAAACATTCAGAGTTAATGGATAAACAAGGTAAATATTATAATATGTATTCTGGAAAATAAAATTATTAATAATACAGAAGTAAAATAATAAATTGTATAACAAATATTAATCCAGAAGCTTTACTTTTCTGTTTGTTATCCATTTTATTTACATATTTTTGGGGTTTTATATTTTTATAATAAAGCATATCGTGAACTGCCCATTGTCTAAAGCCAGTGGGATTGCGGCCACATTATTTCAATTTTTATCCTGGTAATGATATTTATTATAATATTTTTATATTGGTTTTTATAAATATAAAAAGGTCTGTTAACCACCCTGTTTTTATGATATAATATGTCTTATAAAGAACATCTGGAAAAAGAAAGGAAATATAAAAATGGCGGGGACAAAGGAAAACTGGAATGGTAAAGAAGAACGTGCAAAACAGGCAAGGAAACATACAGAAGAGATGGAAAAACTGTATAGTGAAAAGATTAAGGAAGTTATAGAAAATTCGGTTATTTATGATATAGATTTTAAATGTAATATAAAAAAATCTTGTGAAAATATAGTTATAGTGGACGCATTGGACAGTGTTTCAGCAATTATGAAATATGCCAGAGATTGTAAAAACCGCATTGCTGTATTAAACTTTGCATCATATAAAAATCCTGGAGGTATGTTTATTAATGGCAGCAAAGCACAGGAAGAATGTTTATGCCATGAATCATTTTTGTATAATGTATTATTACAGTTTGTGCAGGAATTTTATGACTGGAATAATAAAAATAAAAACAAGGCATTGTATTTAAATAGAGGATTGTATTCTCCTGGAATAGTATTTGGTAAAGATGGAGAAAATGCCATTTGTGATGTTATTACATGTGCTGCTCCTAATAAATCTGTGGCAAAAAGATACCAGCATGTCCAGAATGAAGAAAATACAGAAACATTAAAATCAAGAATTAAATTTGTACTTGATATAGCAAAGGAAAATAATGTTGGAACTTTAATTTTGGGAGCATTTGGCTGTGGTGTATTTGGACAAGATGCTAAAGAAGTTGCGGGAATTTTTAAAGAATATCTTGAAACAACACATAAATGTTTTGAAAAAGTTGTATTTGCTGTTCCAGAAGGAAAAGATAAGAATTTAGAGAGTTTTAAAACAGTATTTAACCTTATCAAGTAAGTTATTTAAAATGCATGCTTCTATGTTATGGAAAAATAAGCGGCAGGTTGTTTTTCCAGGGATTACTTATTTCAGTGGGAGTATAAGCTCCAACTGAAAAGCTGCGATAGTTGCTATAAGGTTGTTTTGACAATAAGCAAGTAGCCAATGCCTGCAGGTAATGCGGATTACGAATATCCGCTTATCTTCTTAAATAAGATTTTTAGAAAGCTTTTATCTATTATATTAGAAGATTTAAAATGTAATACAGAGAAATACCTTTAAAATGAAAATATATAGAAACAACCAGAATCCAGTATATTATGCTTCTAATCCGTAATATACTGGACTTTTTATTTAGATTAGAAAATAATAGTAGTCTTAAAGATAAACTATGTATGCTGTTATTTTGGAGAGAAGAATAATATTAGAAATAATAATTTTGTAGATAAATTCTAAAGCGTGTTTTAAAGTTTATTCTCACGGTTTGCACTCCCCACTTTGCGTTATATTTATACCAAATTCAGTTAACGCCGCCCATATAGCTGCTTTTAATTGGTATAAATCTCTTTTCAAACACTCTCTAAGATATAATTTTTAAAGTTTTTATTTTTGCACAGTTAAAATACTAAAAAATATTTTATTTCATATAATTATTTAAAAATATTGTAACTATTGACATTACAACTAAATGGTGTTATAGTGGATTTACAAGATGTAACAATGATGGTAACATTAATTCTGGTTTAATAAATACAGAGGGGGCATATATAATGTCTGGAAAACAGTTTTATATTGATAATAGTAATATAGAGAAACTGCAATATGCACTGGTACAGGCGGAAGCAGTGGTTATTGGTGCAGGTGCAGGACTTTCTGCATCTGCAGGTTTTACTTATAATGGGGAACGGTTTCACAAATATTTTGGGGATTTTGAAAAAAAATATGGATTTCAAGATATGTATTCTGGTGGTTTCTATCCATTCAGGCTATTGGAAGAATACTGGGCTTACTGGAGCCGGTATATCTATATTAACAGGTATATGGATGCGCCAAAGCCAGTTTACCAGGAATTATTTAAACTTGTAAAAGATAAAGATTATTTCGTAATTACTACAAATGTTGACCATTGTTTCCAAAAAGCAGGTTTTGACAAGAACAGGTTATTTTATACACAAGGGGATTATGGTTTATTCCAGTGTAGTGGCCCGTGTCATCAAATAACATATGAAAACGGAGATATAGTTCGTAAAATGGTTAAATCACAAGGCTATGTAATTAATGGAAATGGTATATTGGGCTTGCCAGATGGTGTAACACCTGAAATGGTTATTCCGTCTGGCCTGGTTCCTTATTGTCCAATATGCAATAAACCTATGAGTATGAATCTTCGTGCAGATGATACTTTTATTGAAGATGAGGGCTGGCACCAGGCGTCAGGACGGTATGCAGATTTCCTGGACAGACATAAGCATCTGAATGTACTCTTTTTAGAGCTTGCAGTTGGATTTAATACACCAGCAATAATAAAATATAGTTTCTGGCGCATGGTATATGAATGAAGGAGTTGTGATATGGAAAAGAATATAATAACTTTAGGAATGTATCCTCAAAATATGGGTCTGGCAAAAGAAACAATAGAATGGATTGTGCTAAAAAAGGAAAATAACAGTTGTCTATGTATCAGTAAATATTTATTAGACTGTAAACCATAAGTGAAACCAGATAAGGAGAAAACTATTAATTGTGTTTAAGACAACAGACACAATAATGTGGAGTGAATATCTT
>VSNJ01000039.1 GCA_009774235.1 Lachnospiraceae bacterium | reverse complement strand
ACATAATTTTTGTTATGTGGTAAATAATGCCGTGAGGCAGCAGAACAGGACAGGAAGGCATGTTTTTAATGCCTGGCTGTGGGTTATTGGGAAAGGCAATAGCAGATGAATATAATTAACTGGCTTAAGTACTGGGGACAGCTGCTTCTTTTGCCTGTGTACTGGATATCATTCTTTGTGCCAAGGGACAGGAAAATATGGCTTTTTGGGAGTACATTCGGCAGGCGTTTTGCGGATAACCCGAAGTACCTGTACCTTTATGTTTCGCAGCATAAAAAGGAGCTTGGTGTACGCCCTGTCTGGATAAGCCATGACAAAAGTATTGTTTCAATGCTTTCTAAAAAAGGGTATGAGGCATATTATTACCATTCGCTTAAAGGCATCTGGCTGGCACTGCGTGGGAAAATATATATTTTTGATAATTATTCAAAAGATATAAATTTCTGGCAGAGTGGCGGGGCAGTTAAGTTGAATTTATGGCATGGTGTTGGCAATAAAAGGATTAATTATGACAATATGCATGATAAAGTGAGGCATCCTGCCAGTTTGTGGGAGAGGTGGAAGTATTTCCCAAGGAGGCTGTCAGATGAAAAACCTTCACATTATATACTGGCAACTTCCCCAATGATGTGCAGGATTTTTGCAAAGGCTTTCCATGTACCAAAAAGACATGTATTAGAAGCAGGGTATCCAAGAAACGACTATATTATAGGTTCAGATATAAAAAATATATACATGCCATCAGAAAGAAAAGCACTAGGCATGTTAAAAAGATGGAAAGCTGTGGGGGCAGGCATTGTATTGTATATGCCAACTTTCCGTGACAGTGAAACTATGTTTGCAGGAATTATGGATTTAAATGCGTTTAATGCTTTCTTAGAAAAGAATAACCTGCTTTTCCTGGTAAAGCTGCATCCAAAATCAAAGCTTAAGGATACATTTGCAAAATTTTCATACAGCAATATATCATGCCTTGATGCAGATGCAGACCCATATGTTTTCCTTGGAAAAGCAGATATACTTGTTACAGATTATTCATCAGTTTATTCTGATTTTATGCTGCTGGACAGGCCTGTAGTGTCATTCCAGTATGACTATAAGGAATATTCAGGACAGACAAGGGAAGGGTATTTTGATTTTAGTATTTATATGCCAGAAACCAGGGCTTATGACATGGAAGGGCTTATGGCTGGCATAGAAGGTGCACTGCATGGTGACACAGCAAAAGAAGCAAGGGCAGTATCCAGGGGCAGGATGTTTTCAAGCCTGGCTGCAGATGGCTGTGAAAAAATATGTAAAAAATGTTTAAAGCTGGCGGGTCTGGCACATACATAAAGGAGAGAAAAATGGAATTACCTGCTTACGGGAATTACAAATTAATAAGTATTGATATATTTGATACATTGCTGCTGCGTACTGTTGCAAAAGCTACAGATTTATTTATAAAAACCTGGGACAAGGCGGTGGAGAAGGGTATTGCAAAAAGTGCTATAAGCAGCAAGGAATATATGAAACTCCGTATAGAAATGGAACGCCGTGCAAGGCTTTGTGTACCAGGGCGTGAGGTGTCACTGGAAGATATTTATGCAAAATTTCCGGATTTTATTGCACATAACCTGGAAGCATTAAAGGCACTTGAAGTGGAATGTGAAAATGAATGCTGTTATGCAAACCCTGCCATCCTGGAATGGCTTGAAGATGCAAAACAGCATGGATGTATACTTGTACTTGTTTCTGATATGTATTTAAGCAGCAGTTCTATTAAAGGAATACTGGAATATAATGGTATCTGCACATCTATATTTGACAACGTAATTGTTTCAAATGAATATGGATGCAGTAAACAAGACGGGGCACTCTTTAAGGTCCTGTTAGAAAAATACCCACAGTTTAGTGCAGGTGAAATACTGCATATTGGTGATAATAAAAATGCAGATTACCAGCAGCCTTTAAAAGCTGGCATACATGCATTCCATTATGATGTAATACCTGAAAGACTGTACAGTATATATGACTATGAAAAAACAAGGCACAATATACCACAGCCAGGCATACTGTCACTGCGTAAACTGGCTGTTTCATACAGTACATATAAAAATAATGAACATACAGCATATGAACTTGGTGCTTCAGTTATTGGGCCGGTAATGTCCCTATATGTTTCATGGATATGCCAGAGGCTGGAAGAAACAGGCATAAAAAGGATTTACCCTTTTATGAGGGAAGGGTATGTCCTTGGGAAACTGCTCCAGGAAGAGTCAGATGCCCATGGCCTGGGGCTTGTTGTAAAACCTGTATATATTTCAAGGAAAGCTGCATATATACCTTCAATAAAGAATGTAAACCGTGAAGAAATTGAAAACATGATAGGTGCAAGGAACCTGACGGTAGGTGAGTCCATAAATCTTATGGGGCTTAAAACAGAAAGGTTCAGTGGATACAGCAGTTATTTTGATGTGAAATATAAAGAAGCACATAAAATAGCATGCCAGGATTCTACACTGAAGGAGAAAATAATAGAAAAATTCCTTGAAGAAGAAAATAAAAAAGACATAGAGGAATATATAAAACAAGAACGTAAGAAATTTGTAGCATACCTGCTCCAGGAAACAGGGGATTTTAACAATATTGCAACAGCAGATATAGGTTTTTTTGGCAGGATACAGATGTGGATGCAGGAGTGCCTGGATTTAGAAAATATACCACATAAGATAAAACATTTCCTGGCAACAGGGGTAACCGGGGACAAAGTTTATGATGGGATTGATTTTGAAGGCTGTTTTGGGACATTTGCAGAAAACATGGATTTAGTACAGACAATACACAGGACAACAGATGTGGTAGAAAAGTTAATTTCTGTGACAGAAGGCAGCACAACAGGCTATATAGAAGAAAACGGGAAGCTTGTCCCTGTACTGTCAGAAGGTGTGGATAATAAACATATGACAGACATTGTATTCCAGGGGATATTTGATTTCCAGAAACTGTGGCTATGGTTCCAGAAACGTAAACCAGTAACTGCGCAGGAATGTATTGATAAAAAACGTGAAACACTTATGCTGCTGCACCGTCTTATAGACATGCCAAGGAAATGTGAGGCGGTACTGCTTGCTGGCTTTGAGGCAGATACCAATTTTGGTACAAAATACAAAAAAGGGATTATTACAGAACAACATCTTGAGCTTGGCAGGAAAATGGGTGTAGATTTTATTGATAAATGCAATGCCAGTTATACATACAAAGACAGTAATATTACATGGCCAAAAGGCACAGTGACAATGTTAGATGAATTTTATTATGTCCGCAGGGCACTAAAAAATGGCTCACAGAATGAAATTATAAAATCTATGCAGGAAACAGTGGAACAGGCTGAAAAGGATGGTATAGGTGAAGTGGCACTTTATGGTGCAGGCGAAAATGGCAGGCAGTTTTTCTTTATCTGCCAGATGTACCATATAAAAGTTAAATGTTTTATTGACAGGAAAGAATCCATATGGGGTACAGAAAAAGAAGGTGTTGAAGTTGTTGGATTAGATGAAGCAATAAGCCGTGGATGTGATGTTTATATTGTGACATCATTGTTTTCTATCAGTGAAATAACAGATTATATATTAGAGAAATATAAAGGGCTTGGGCGTAAGCCAGTGATATATTCTGTATAGCCATGAGGCAGGAAGGGAAAGCCGTGAAGACAGATATTGTTATATTTGGCACAGGTAAGAGTTCAGAATTAGTTTTAGATGCATTAAAAATGGATAATGTTGCTGTTACTGCTTTTGCAGATAACAATTTCAATAAACATGGGACATTATATAAAGGTATAAGGGTTGTTAATCCAGTGGATTTAACAAAGATGGGATTTAGTTTTGTAATAATTGCGGTTATAAAATACCATTCTGTAGTAAAACAACTGCTTGAATCGGGAATAAAAGAAGAAAAAATTGTTCCATATTTTGATACAGGGATTATTGGTAACAGCAAGCTTACAGATATGTTTTTCTGGGAAAGGATGTTTAGAGATAATTATAATATAAAACTTAAAAAAATTGAAATAAAACTTGAAAACCTGCCATATGAACTAGTGGGTACCAGAAAACTTTATACACCAGAAGTAAGGGATATTACAGAAACAATGGATATGCTTGTACATACAGATGTTTCAATAAGCCGTTTTGGTGATGGGGAAATGAAGCTGATGGCAGGAAATGATATAGGCTTCCAGAAAGCCAGCCCACAGCTGGCAGAAAGATTAAAAGAAGTCTTAAAAAGCCAGCCTGAAAACCATATTACAGGTATACTGGATGTGTTTGGAAGCCTTGCAGGGTATACAGACAGCCTCCAGGATTATTTCAGGGAATACCTGCATGACTATAACAGGGAATTCCAGTATGGACTGCTTAATATAAATAAGACATATTATAATGCATTTATTACACGTCCATATATATCATACAAGGACAAGCAGCATGCAGGGGAAGTATTTGAAAATTTTAAAAAGATATGGGATGGACAAGATATATTAATTGTTGAAGGGGACAGGACACGTCTTGGAAGGGGCAATGATTTGTTTAACAATGTAAAGTCGTGCAAAAGGATTATCTGTCCAAATGAAAATGCATTTGAAAAATATGGCCAGATACTTGGAGCTGTAAAGAAACAGGATAAGGGCAGGCTTGTACTGCTTGCACTGGGACCAACAGCTACTATACTTGCATATGACCTGGCAAAAGAAGGGTTCCGTGCAGTTGATATTGGACATATTGATATTGAATATGAATGGTATTTAATGGGTGCTACAGAAAAAGTAGCAGTAAAAAATAAATATACAAATGAAGCATATGGTGGAAATTCCTACGATAGTATAGAAGACAAAGAATATGAAGAGCAGGTGGTTGAAAGGGTTGGATTGTAAGTTATGCAAATATATTTTTTAAGGGAGAGATAAGAATGAGTATGGTTTCAGTGATAATGCCAGCTTATAATGCGGGTGATTTTATAAGTGAAGCAATTGAAAGTATTATAAAACAGTCATATCAAAATTGGAATTTGGTTATTTTAAATGATGGTTCTATAGACAATACTAAGTCAATAGCTGAAAAGTATACAAAAAAATATTCGGATAAAATAAGTTTAATTAATAAAGAAAAAAATGAAGGTACTGTAAGTGGACTGAATGCATTACTTAAATCTGTAAATGGTAAATATATTTGCTGGTTAAGTGCAGATGATGCATATACTTCTTATATGTTAGAAGATTCTGTAAAATTTCTAGAAAATAACAAAAAATTTGATTTAGTATTTTCTGATTATGAAACAATTGATGAAAATTCAAAATTTTTACAAGAGTCAGTTTTTAAAAAAGTTATCGAAGAATTAAAAGAAAATAAAAGATTTCAGCCATATAAATATTTATTAACATCTGGATGTTGTATACATGGATGTACAGTTATGGCCAGAAATTTCTGCTTTAAAGAAACAAGAGGTTTTAATTATAAATATAAATATGCACATGATTATGATATGTGGCTGCATATGGCTGCATTATATAATATTGGTTACATTGATAAAATACATGTGAAGGGGAGAGAATACAGCTGGCAGATTAGTAAGCAAGGAAATAATGAACTTGATGCAATAGATGTATTATTTGATTTTATACATGATAAAGAAAATTTCAGGAAATTATATAAAAAATCAGGTTTTGATAATGATAATGAGGCTATATATGCATTAATAATTGGCCAGTTAAAAGAATATAAACATAGAGATAAAGAATTTATACATTTAATTAGTAAGTTGTATAATGACACAATATTGGATATTTTTTGGAAAAGTGATTATGGAAACCAGTTATGTAAAATTATAAAAAAAATAAAGTCTGGTATATGGAATTTACCTGAAAGTATATTTGAAGATAATAAAGAAAATAACTATCTTTATATGCTATGTGAAATAAACAATATAGATGCTTTTATTATTAATAACCAGGCTATACGTTTTGACAGGTTTGAAGGGAATTCATTAGAACGTTTTAATAAAGGGCTTATGAGGAGTAATGATATTATAATTGGAAAAATAAATAAGGAAAATTTTATTAAATTTGTTTCTGATAATAAAGATAAATATAGATATATTTTAAAAAATGAATATAAGAGAGAATTATTACTTGGCATGTCATATTTTATGTATAAAAAAATGAATATAACTGATGAACTTAATATGACATCTGTTCTTGATACTGGTGAAGATATATGGTGGCAGCTTTGTAAATACATAATGTGTTAATGATAATAAACGTGGAAAATAAAGTAAATAAAAAATTATGAGATTATTGTAGTAATAAAGAGAGGATATAAATTATGAGGAAAAAAACTTTTATAAGTATGGTATTTGGATTAGTTACAGGTATTGGTACAGGAATAGTAATTGCAGGAAAGGTTATAACAAAACCTAAGCTAGGTGGTGATAAAAAAACTGAAAAATTTAAACAGTATTATTATATGATGAATGAATGGTTACGGCTTAAACAGGAAGGAAAAACATTAGAAAAATATTTTCTTGATAATAATTATAAAAGTATTGCAATATATGGTATGGGAGAAGTTGGTAACAGGTTATATTATGAATTAAAAGATAGCAATATAAATATAGAATATGCAATTGATAAAAATGCGGGTTTTATTAGTGATGATTTAGAAATAAAGGATATTGATGATGATTTAACAGGTGTTGATGCAATTATAGTGACAGCAACATTTGCTTTTGATGAAATAATTAAAGATATTGAAGATAAAGTATCTTTTCCAATTATTTCATTAGAAGATGTTATATATGAAATAGAATAATATTAGTAAAGTTTTTATGAGGTATTAGAAATATGTTTATTGGTAAGACGCTTATGATAACTGGAGGTACAGGGTCATTTGGAAATGCTGTGTTAGACAGGTTTTTAAAAACTGATATTAAAGAAATACGTATATTTTCAAGGGATGAATTAAAACAGGATAATATGCGTCATTTTTACCAGCAGGAATATCCAGAATATAGTGAAAAGATTAAATTTTATATTGGTGATGTAAGGGATATAGAAAGTGTACGGAATTCTATGCATAATGTTGATTACATTTTTCATGCAGCAGCGTTGAAACAAGTACCATCATGTGAATTTTTTCCTATAGAAGCAGTAAAAACGAATGTTATAGGAACTGAAAATGTGCTTACAGCAGCAATAGAATCAAAGGTCAGAAAAGTAATATGTCTGTCAACAGATAAAGCAGCATATCCAGTAAATGCCATGGGTACTTCAAAAGCAATGATGGAAAAAGTTATTGTTGCAAAATCAAGGACTGTACCACAAGAACAGACGAGCATTTGTTGTACCAGGTATGGAAATGTTATGTGTTCCAGAGGGTCAGTTATTCCACTGTTTATAAAACAAATAAAAGAAAGAAAAGAGCTTACAGTAACAGAGCCCTTAATGACACGGTTTATTATGAGCCTTGAAGAAGCAGTAAGCCTGGTTATGTTTGCTTTTGCAAATGGAAACAGTGGGGATATTATGGTGCAAAAAGCACCAGCTTGTACTCTTGAAGTGTTATCAGAAGCAGTAAAAGAAATTTTTGGTGTAAAAAATGCAACCAGGATAATTGGGATACGTCATGGTGAAAAAATGTATGAAACACTTCTGACTAATGAAGAATGTGCACATGCAGAAGACCTTGGGAATTTTTACCGTGTTCCATGTGATAAAAGGGACTTAAATTATGATAAATATTTTAAAGACGGTGATAAGCACAGGAGCAAGCTGGTTGAATTTAATTCAAATAATACACAGATACTTAATATTAGTGAAGTAAAGGATAAATTGCTTAAACTTAGTTATATCCAAAATGAATTGTCAGAATGGAGGGACAAAGGGTGAATATACTTGTAACTGGTGCAAGTGGGTTTATAGGCAGTAACTTGTCTGCAACTTTACATAATATAAAGGATGGTAAAGACAAAAGTTTTGGAATAAGCAGAGATATTAATATTTTTGAATATGACATTGGAAAAAATATAGATACATTAGAAAAGTATTGTAAAGAAGCTAGCTTTGTATTTCATTTTGCAGGAGTAAACCGTCCACAGAATACAGAGGAATATATGCAAGGAAATTATGGGTTTACAGAACTTCTTTTAAATATCTTAAAAAAATATAAAAACAAGTGTCCAATAATGTTTGCATCATCAATCCAGGCAAGACTAAATAATGAATATGGTATAAGTAAAAAAGCGGCTGAAGATTTAATAGCAGATTATAACAGACAGAATGGCGTAACAACATATATATATAGGTTTCCTAATATATTTGGGAAATGGTGCAGACCAGGTTATAATTCAGTAATTGCGACATTCTGTTATAACATATCACGTAATTTGCCAATACATATAAATAATAAAGAAACCGTACTAGAACTTGTTTATATAGATGATGTAGTAAATGAGATGGTTAATGCATTAAAAGGCATACCAAATATTAACAGGAATGGATACGGTTTTGTGCCAGAATTATATAAAAATTCTTTAGGAGAAATAGCAGAGCTTTTATACAGTTTTAAAAATGGACGTATTACTAAAGAAATACCAGATACTACTAAAGGAGGATTTATTAAAAAACTGTATTCAACTTATTTAACTTATATTCCAGAAACCAGTTTGTCATATCCTCTTGAAATGAAAACAGATGAAAGAGGAAGTTTTACAGAAATTATAAGAACACCAGACAGAGGACAGTTTTCAGTAAATATAATTAAACCAGGGGTTACTAAAGGTGAGCACTGGCATAATACAAAGAATGAAAAATTTGTTGTTGTAAGTGGTATAGGGTTAATACAGTTACGCAGAACAGGGAATGATACTGGAAATACATATCCTGTATTGGATTACCATGTAGATGGAAGCAAAATTGAAGTAATAGATATCCCACCAGGATATACACATAATATTACCAATGAAGGAGAATCAGACTTGGTCGTATTTATATGGAGTAATGAATATTTTGAACAAGACAAGCCTGATACATATTTTTTAAAAGTAAATGAGGGTTTTACATGAAAAAGTTAAAAATAATGACAGTTATAGGTACAAGACCTGAGATAATACGTTTATCAGAAGTAATAAAGAAATGTGATATTTATTTTGAACATATACTTGTACATACAGGACAAAATTATGACTACAACTTAAACCAGATATTTTTTAAAAATTTAGGAATCAGGAAACCGGATTTTTATCTAAATGTTGCTGGAAGTGATTTAGGAGAAACAATTGGAAATATTATTTCAGAATCATATAAGGTTATGTCTGTACAAAAACCTGATGCATTATTGATATTAGGAGATACCAACAGTTGTTTGTGTGCTGTATCTGCTAAAAGGTTACATATACCAGTTTTCCATATGGAAGCAGGAAACAGATGTTTTGATGAATGTCTTCCAGAGGAAACTAACAGGAAAATAGTTGACCATATAGCTGATATAAATATGTGTTATTCTGAGCATGCAAGAAGATATTTAAATGAAGAAGGTACAGCAAAAGAACGCACTTTTGTAACAGGTTCTCCAATGGCTGAAGTATTGCATAAGAATCTTGAACAGATACAGAAATCTAATGTGTTGGAAACCCTTAATTTAAATAAGAAAAATTATATTTTATTATCGGCACATAGAGAAGAAAATATTGATAATAAAAAAAATTTTTTTTCTTTAATGAATACAGTAAACACAATTGCAAAGATATATAATATGCCAGTTTTATACTCATGTCATCCAAGAAGTAAAAAATTTATTAAAGAGAGGGAATTTGAATTTGACAACAGGGTAATGCAACATGAACCACTTGGATTTCATGATTATAATAATTTACAGATAAATTCATTTGCAGTTATATCTGACTCTGGTACATTGCCAGAAGAGAGCAGTTATTTTCTTTCTGTTGGATACCCGTTTCCTGCTGTTTGTATAAGAACTTCTACAGAAAGACCAGAAGCTCTTGATAAAGGAAACTTTATATTAGCAGGTATTTCAGAAAACCAGGTATTATGTGCTATAGATATGGCAGTTAAAATGAATAACAGGAACGAATGTGGTATAACTGTTCCAGATTATGCAGATGAAAATGTATCTATAAAAGTTATTAAGTTGATACAAAGCTATACGGATATAGTTAATAAATTAGTGTGGCGTAAATAATGTCATAAATAATAGATTAATAAATTGTATTTAAATATAAGTATGCTAGTCAAAATATACAAATAAAGTAAGCAAGTTTTATGAGGAAAACAATGAAAAATAAAGTAAGCAAGCTTTTTGTTATTAATAATGTTGGTATGGTGGGCGGTGCAAACAAAAGTTTAAGGGGACTTATACAGAACCTTAATGAAAAAGTGGATTTAATTGCGCCAGTTGATCATTTGGTAAGTAACCAGAAATTAAGGAAATTTTTTGGAAGTAATATTAATAACATATATAGATTTTATCTTCCTTGCAGATGTAGTATATCAGGTTACGATTTAGGAATTTTAGATTGGTGTTACATAGAAAAACTTTATCAGAAAAATAAAAAAGAAATTTATGAATTAATTAGAAAAAATGGATATAAACATATTCATTTAAATTCATATGTACTTTATCCTATGCTTAATAAAAATTACCAGATGTCTATTCATATACGTGAAATGTATGAAGGAAATTACGTTGTTAAAAAACTGGTTAAAAAGAAACTAGACCAAGCAAAAGGAATAATATTTATTGATTATGCAACAAGAGAAAATTGGGATATTGATAAAAGAAAAATAATGGTTTTAAATAATCCATTTAACCAGAAAATAGTACTAGATGTTAATTTAGAAGAAACAAAACAGAAGTATTGTATAAATAATGAAACAATATTTTTATTTGTTACAGACCAGTTACTTCCAATAAAAGGTTTGGATTTTATTGTTAATGCATTTATAAAGTCAGGATGTAAAGATTCCAAGTTATTAATTGCAGGTTCAGTATGTCCATCAAAATATAAAAAGTATAAAAATATAAAATTTTTAGGAAAAGTAATACATATGGAAGAGGTATATGCTGTTGCGGATTATGTATTACGTGGTGAACCTTATTTTGCAATAGGAAGGACTGTATATGAAGGTTTGTATTCAGGTTGTGGCGTGATAATACCAGGTAATGATATTAAAGACAGCAATAAAATTTTTGAACGGAAAAAATTTTTGAATAAAGTAATATTTTATAAACCAAGAGATTTAAATGAATTATCAACGTTAATAAAAGAAAAAGAATATATAAAAAAGAAATCTGTGCTTGGTTTAAGTAATGAAGAACAATATGTAAAGAAGTTCAGGCATTTTATTGAAAAGTGTAGCAGGAGTTAGTGATGGATACAATAGTAAAAGATAATATAAAAGAAATTTTGTTAGAAAAAATTAAAACACATACTTTAAAAACAGGTGTTGTAGGTCTTGGTTATGTAGGGCTTCCATTAGCTGTTGAAAAAGCAAAAGCTGGTTATAGGACAATTGGATTTGATGTACAAAAGTCCAAAATTGATATGGTAAATAAAGGAAAGAATTATATTGGTGACATTGTTGATAATGATTTATCATGTTTAGTTAAAACGGGAATGTTAAAGGCAACTGATGATTTTAGTTTTATAAAGGATACAGATTTTATAGCTATATGTGTTCCTACTCCATTAGACAGCCACCAGCAGCCAGATATATCATATGTGAAACGGTCTGTAAAAGAGGTTGCCAAATACATGACAAAAGGAACAATTGTTGTACTTGAATCAACAACATATCCAGGAACAACAAGGGAACTGGTAAAACCAATACTTGAACAGGGTTCGGACCTGGAATGTGGAAAGGATTTTTATCTTGCATTTTCACCGGAAAGGGTAGATCCAGGAAACATTATTTATAAGACAAAAAATACACCAAAAGTAGTTGGAGGTATTGGAAAAGATGCAACAGAAACTGTAGCCGCATTGTACAGGGCAGTTTTGGAGGGAGAAGTCCTAGAGGTTTCATCACCAGATGTTGCTGAGATGGAAAAGATACTTGAAAATACATACCGTAATATAAATATTGCTTTAGTAAATGAGCTTGCCCAGTTATGTAAGAAGATGGATATAAATATATGGGAAGTTATAGATGCAGCAAAGACGAAACCGTATGGTTTCCAGGCTTTCTATCCTGGTCCAGGGCTTGGTGGGCACTGTATCCCACTTGACCCATATTACCTGTCATGGAAAGCAAGGGAATTTGGGTTTCATACCTCCATGATAGAAAGTTCAATGATGGTAAATGACAGGATGCCTGAATACTGTGTGGGGCGTGCAGGCAGGATACTTAACCAGATGGGGAAACCTCTTAAAGGTTCAAGGGTGCTTGTGCTTGGGGTTGCTTATAAACAGGATATTGATGATTACAGGGAAAGCCCTGCAATACGGGTAATAGAAGAACTAGAAAAAAACGGGACAGAAGTAGATTTTTATGACCCATATATAAAGAAATATAAAAAAGATGGCAAAGAAAATACAGGTCTGGATAAAATAGACGGGGAAACCGTGAGAGCATATGACCTTGTAGTAATAACAACATCCCATACATCCGTTGATTATGTGATGGTACAGGAAAATGCAAAGGCAGTTTTTGATACAAAGAACGTAATGAAGGATTTAACTGAAAGGTCAAATATAGAAACGTTATAAGAAAGGCAGTATAGATGCAGTTTACATATAATTCATATATTAATTTGTTAAATTTGTTAAAAGATATTCATTTTGTTCATATGATAACTGGGGCAGTAAAAAAAGACATGTAATATTAAGACATGATATTGATTTTTCAATAGAAAAAGCTTTAAGATTTTCGGAAATAGAAGCAAACCTGGGAGTAAAAGCAACATATTTTGTATTATTATGTACTGGTTTTTATAATGTTGCATCTAAAAAATCAAGAAAATTAATTATGGATATATATCAAAATGGAGGAAGTATTGGTCTTCATTTTGATGAAACTATATATGGTTTTTCATCCATATCAAATTATGTAAGCGGAAGCATGACATGGATAAAGAAAAAGGAAGTACAATATGATAATGCCACTGGTATCAGGCTTTGTATTGCACCATATGGTACAGTAACTAAAGCAGATGTAATAATTAAAACTGTTAATCCTAAACTGGTTTATTTTGAAATACTTTCACATTTTTTTAGCATACAGGGAAATAGCTGTATTTGCAGGGATTCTGTAATAGAAACAGAAAATGTTGGTAGTAATGTATCTATTGGACACCATTGTTACATATGCAAGGATGTTGTTATAGAAGATGGTGTTGTTATAAGAAATAATGTTTCTATAGAATGTCCATCACATATAGGCATGTATACTGTTATAAATTCAGGTGTTGTAATTGGGGCAGATGGCTATGGGTATTATAAAAATATGCAAGGTATAAATAAAAAAGTCCCACATTTTGGAGGAGTATATATATCACGTGATTGTGAAATTGGGGCAAATACATGTATTGACAGGGGTACAATAGATAACACATATATAGGTAATAATGTAAAAATAGATAATTTGTGCCATATAGCGCATAATGTTTGTATTATGGATGGTGCAATGGTTGTTGCTGGGAGTGCAAAATTGGAAGAAAATGCATATATAGCACCAGGTACTGTTGTAAGGAACCAGCTTACAGTTGGGGAAAATTCTTTGGTTGGTATGGGTGCAGTTGTTACAAAGGATATTTTAAAGAACAGTGTTTATTATATGAAATGTGAAACCATATCAAGAAAAAGGACAGGCATGGAATTATAAGTGCATTATATATGTATTGAAAATAGCAGGAAGAAAGGAAATTTATAATGAAGTATGCATTAATAGGATGTGGGAGGATTTCTGTAAACCATATAAAAGCAGCTAAAGACAATAATTTTGAAATAGCAGCAGTATGTGATGTCCTCCCTGGTAACATGGAACAGTTACTTAAAAAAAACGGTCTTGCTAATAATGGTACAGGCATAAAACGTTATACCAGCTATAAAGAAATGGTTTGTGTGGAACATCCTGGTTTAGTAAGTATTGCAACAGAGAGCGGACTGCATGCAGAAATTGCTTGTTACTGTATAAAACATGGTATAAATGTAATTATAGAAAAACCTATGGCAATGTCACTCAGGGATACAGACAGGATTATAGAGTTATCAGAAAAACATAATGTAAAAGTGTGTGCATGTCATCAGAACCGTTTTAACATTGCAGTCCAGCAAACCAGGGAAGCGCTAGAACAGGGGCGTTTTGGCAAAATATCACATGGTTCAGTGCATGTACGCTGGAACAGGGACAGGTCTTATTATACACAGGCATCATGGCGGGGTACATGGAGGAATGATGGTGGTGCCCTTATGAACCAGTGCATACACGGGATAGACCTTTTAAGATGGATGATGGGTGATGATATTGAAGAGGTGTATGGTGTTGTAAAGCAGCAGTTCCATAATTACCTGGAGGCTGAGGATGTGGGCATGGCTGTTATAAAATTCAGTGGTGGCAGTATAGGGACTATTGAAGGTACCACCAATGTATTTCCAAAGAACCTTGAGGAAACCCTTTACCTTTTTGGGGAAAAAGGGACTGTGAAACTTGGAGGTAAGTCAGTTAACAGCATTGATGTATGGGACTTTACAGATGAAACAGGGCATGGCATGTCTAATAAAGGTTTAGAAGAAGCAACAGCCAATGTTTATGGCAACGGGCATACACCATTGTTTGCAGACATGGTTTCTGCAATAGAAGACAACAGGAAACCGTATGTTGATGCGTATGCAGGCAGGCGGGCAGTTGAACTTGTACTGGCAATATATAAAAGTACGAAGACAGGGCAGCCCGTAAAACTGCCACTGGATGATTTTTCAAGTATAGATATGGAAGGTGTGTTTTAAGTGGCAGGCTATTTTGTGCATGAGAGCAGTTATGTTGATGCAGGTGTCAGTATAGGCGAAGGGACAAAAATATGGCATTTCTGCCATATACAGGATGGGGCTGTAGTTGGTAAAAACTGTTCGCTTGGACAGAATGTAAACATATCAAACAATGTACATATTGGCAATGGTGTGAAAATACAGAACAATGTTTCAATATATGAAGGTGCAGAGCTTGGTGATTATGTGTTTTGTGGCCCGTCTGTAGTGTTTACCAATGACATTTCGCCAAGGGCAAAATATCCTAAAGGCAGGGATGGTTATAAGAAGACTATTTTAAGGACAGGTGCAACAGTTGGTGCGAATGCAACAATAGTATGTGGGCATGAGCTGGGGGAATGGTGTATGGTGGCAGCAGGTGCTGTGGTGACAAAGGATGTGCCAGCACATGCCCTTGTGGCAGGTGTACCTGCTAAGCAGGCAGGATGGGTATGTGAATGTGGCAAGGTTTTAAGCAGGGATTTGTGTTGCAACGCATGTAAAAGGAGGTACATCTGGGAAGGAATTTCCATTAAAGAGGAAAAAAAGCAATATATATAAAAACCAGGTTATAGAAAAACGTCTGGTAAATAAAAAAGGAGTATTGTTTATGGAATTCAGGGGGTTAAAAGCACAATACCAGAATTTAAAAACAAAGATAGATAGTGCCATTTCCAAAGTGTGTTCAGATGCAGCTTTTATTTCTGGTACAGAAGTAGAGGAATTAGAAAAACAGCTGGCTGCTTATGTTGGTGCTAAGCATTGCATAACCTGTGGCAATGGCACAGATGCACTGGTTCTGTCACTTATGGCATGGGATATTGGGTCAGGTGATGCTGTATTTGTACCAGACTTTACATTTTTTGCATCAGGCGAAGCGCCAGCTTTTCTTGGTGCAGTGCCCGTATTTGTTGATGTTGAAAAAGATACATTTAATGTATCAGTCCAAGCTTTGGAAGAAGCAGTAATTTATACAATAAACAATACAAATTTAACCCCCAAAGTTATTATTGCAGTGGATTTGTTTGGGCAGCCTGCGGATTACCCTGGAATCAGGAAAATAGCAGATAAATATAATTTACTGGTCCTGGAAGATGCTGCACAGGGTTTTGGTGGTGCAATAGGCAATAAAATGGCATGTAGTTTCGGGGATATTTCAACAACATCATTTTTCCCTGCAAAACCACTTGGATGCTACGGTGATGGTGGGGCTGTATTTACAGATAGTGATAACTGGGCAGAATTAATCCGTTCATTATGTGTACATGGAAAAGGTAGAAGTAAATATGACAATATACGGATTGGTATGAACTCAAGGTTAGATACTATACAGGCTGCAATACTTCAGGTTAAATTGGAAGCATTTAAAAAATATGAATTAGAGAGATGTAATAGTATTGCAAAAAAGTATACTGAAATGTTTAGTAATACATACCAGGTTATTACACCTAAAATAAACAGTGGTTATTATTCCAGCTGGGCACAGTATACAGTTGTATGTAAAAATATGGAGCAAAGAAAACAAATAATGGCAGGATTAAAAAATAATGGCATACCTTCAATGGTATATTACACAAAAGGAATGCATGAACAGGATGCTTTTAATGATATTATATATGGATACCATGATTATAAAAATACACAGTATCTTGTATCACGTGTATTGTCACTACCTATACATCCTTACATTGAATATAAACAAATAGAAATTATTTGTGATGTAATTTTAAATATAAGTAAGAAGGGGAAGTAAAGTGTCTGTAATATCAGTTGTTGATTATGGAATGGGTAATATAGGTTCAGTAAAAAATATTTTTAAATATCTTGGTTATAAATGTAATACTGTATATACGAAAGAAGAGATACAAGAAGCTGGCATTATTGTATTGCCTGGTGTTGGTAATTTTAGAAAAGCAATTGGAAATATACAAAAGGCTGGGATTGATAAAGCTTTAGAATATGCTGTATATGAGAAAAAAAGCAGGCTGCTTGGTATATGTCTTGGAATGCAGTTATTATTTGACTATAGTGAAGAAGGGGAATGCAGAGGTCTTGGCTTTATAAAAGGTAATGTATATAGATTTAACAATATTGGATTAAACATTCCGCATATGGGATGGAATACTATAAGTTTAAGCGAAGACATGAAAGAAATCTTTTATAAAGAAAATGCCAGATATTATTTTGTCCATTCATATTATGCAGAATGTAAATATAAAGAAAATATTATGGCAACAACAGAATATGGAATAAAATTTCATTCTGCTGTAAAAAAGGATAATATAATAGGTGTGCAGTTCCATCCTGAAAAGAGTAATATTTATGGAATGGATTTTTTAAGAAAGTATATGGAGATGGCGTAATGTATTATAACAGAGTTATACCATGTCTGCTAATAGATGGGCATAAACTTATAAAGACTATAAAATTTAAAAAAGAAAATTATATTGGAGATCCTGTAAATGCTGTACGTATATTTAACCAAAAAACAGTTGATGAATTAATTGTTATTAGTTATAAATTATCTTCTAAAAGACAGAAACCAGATTTTCCATACATAAAAGAATTATCAGAACAATGTTTTATGCCAATGGCATATGGAGGAGGTATAAATACATTATCAGATATAAGAAAACTTTTTAGTATAGGAATAGAAAAAGTAGTGTTGAATACTATGGCATTTGAAAATCCAGCAGATGTTAGAAAGGCTGTTAAATTTTTTGGTGCACAAAGTATAACTGGTGCAATGGATGTTAAAAGAAATATCGTGGGTAAATATACAGTAAGGATAAACAGAGGAAAACATAACACTAATATTTTACCATCATGTTATGCAAGGTATCTCCAAAAAATAGGAGTTGGTGAAATATTTCTAAATAATATTTCAAATGATGGAATGATGCAGGGATATGACCTGGACATGATAAAAGAAGTTACAAAGAGCGTAAACATTCCTGTAACTGTATGTGGTGGCGCTGGAAAAATAGAAGATTTACAGAAAGCTTTATACAAGAGCAATGCAAATGCGGTAGCTGCTGGAAGTTTATTTGTGTATTATGGAAACAGGGATTCTATATTAATAAATTATCCTGATATACAGTATAAAAATGGTTAAAAACAGGTCTTATATAAATAATATAGAAATGAGGTTAAATATATGAAATATAGAATGTGTAAGACTTGCGTTATGGACACAACAGATCCTGATATCAAGTTTATAGGAAATGGATGTACCAACTGCTGTCCAGCAAGAGCTAATTATAGAAAAATAACGAAGGAAAAACAAAAACTTAAATCTATTGTCAAAGATATTAGAAAGGCAGGAACTGGAAATAAATATGACTGCGTAATTGGATTAAGCGGGGGAGTGGACAGTACATATGTTGCTTATGTGGTGAAAAAACTGCATTTAAGACCATTAGCAGTCCATTTTGATAATGGCTGGAATTCTGAACTTGCAGTAAAAAATATAAATAAAATTTTAGAAAAATTAGATATTGATTTATATACGTATGTTGTTGACTGGGAGGAATTCAGGGATATACAGTTATCATTTTTAAAAGCATCAACACCTGATTGTGAAATACCTACAGACCATGCAATATATGCTGTTTTATATAAAACAGCTTTGAAACATGGAATTAAATATATATTAGATGGATGGAATATTGAAACAGAATCAGTTTTGCCAAAAAAATGGTCCTATGGACATGATGACTGGAAATATATCAAAAGTATACAAAAGGAATTTGGAACTATGAAAATAAAAACTTTTCCATATTATACAAAATTCCAAAAATATATTTATAAGAATATTGCCCATATAAACAGAATACACATACTAAATTATGTACCATATAAAAAATCTGAGATAAAAAAACTTATAAAGAAGCAATTAGGATGGAGAGACTATGGAGATAAACATGGGGAATCATTTTATACTAAATTTTATCAGAACTATATACTTCCAGAAAAGTTTGGATATGATAAAAGAAAAATGCATCTGTCAAGTTTAATAGTTTCTGGCCAGGTTACAAGGAATGAAGCATTAAAGATTCTTGAAAAACCTTTATATAATACAATAGAAGAAAAAGAAAAAGATATAGAGTATTTTTGTGAAAAAATGCAGATAACAAAAAAGGAATTGGATTATTATATAAAAATACCAAACAAAACTTATTGGGATTATCCAAATTATGAAAATGATGTGTTCAGTAATATATGGAGAAAAATAGATGAAAATTATAGTAAATAAAACAATATTTCTGCTTCATTAAGAAAGTGCTTTAAAAAATATACTTTTATATTGTAAAAATATAGATGGCTGGTATAAGTTAGAAGTTTTTTTATGTTGAGGTATAGACTTTTTATAGCAGGTGGTAAATATGTCATAAGGTTATAAGCAAATAGCAAAGTAGATTGTAAATATTTGTTTAATTTTATTTAGCAAAGTAATCTGTTTAGGATAACAGATATTTTTATAATATATTTTAACAAAATATAATTTAGAAAGAGAGAAAAATTGTTTATGCCTGGTAAACTACAGAAACGACTAGATAAAATATTTATTTGTGGATTAAATTTTTATAGACAAAAATTTAAACAAAATAAGAAATGCGTTATATTTATAGCTGATGAGATGTCACCAAGAATTGAAAAAATAGGTTATGCATTAAAAAGAAAAGGAATTAAGATAGTAATTTTTCTTCAAAAAAAAGGAATAGAAGAAGTGGTATGTAATAAAGAAAATGTATATGATAAAATGTATAAATTTAAAAATATAAGAGAGTTATATTTTCTATGTTTAAAATTTAAACCGTTAGTATATCATATTTTTTCAACTTGTTGTGTAGAAAAATGGATAGTTTTTTTAATTAAAAATAAACATCATATAGGTAAAGTAGTATATGACCCCTATGATATTTACAGGGATATGTATGGGGAGAAAAATAAATGTTACATAAAATATGAAAAATTTTGTCTTGAGAATTCAGATGGTATTGTATGCAGGAATTTCCAGACACAATACTTAAAAAATAAATATGGTTACTGTTTTAAAGGAAAGAGGCTTTTATTTATGGATTATTGCTGGAACCATAATTCTCCAGTTAAATATCCTAAAGCGGATGAAGAAGAGCTATGTATAGTATATGGTGGAAGGCTATTGCCACATAGAAGTAACAACTTGTTAAGCCAGATTGAATGGGACGGGCTTTCTTCATGGATAGAAACAACTAAGAAATACAAGGCTAAGATGGTTGTTATAGCCAGCAATATGACAGATAAAAATGAATTCAAAGACTTTTACAGACTGGCAAAAAGGAATCCCAATTTTATATTAAAAGGAAAGATGGATTTAAATGCCCTGATTAAATATGAAAGCAGGATGGACTATGGCACAGATACTTTTGAACTTGCAAAGGACCAGAAAAAAAGTTTCAAAGATTTTAATTTTGCTGCAAGGGAAAAATACTGTGCAACGAATAAATATTTTGATTATATAGACGCAGGAATACCTATTATATGTGGCAGGCCTTCTGAAATGCTGGGAAGATATCTGGAAAAGTATGGGATTGTCTTCCGCTGTACATTGGAAGAGCTTCCAGAAAGAATGGATGAACTGAAACAAAGACGTAATGAATATGCAGCCAATGTAGCAAAAGCAAGAAAAGAGTTAAGCATAGAAAAACAGATACCACGTCTTATACGTTTTTATAAACAGTTATAAACATATATTAATAAAAAATATTATAAGTAAATTTTGGAGGCAGGAATGGACATATATTACCCTTTTAAAGAAAAACTGGCACAGGTACTTAGCCCTGTTTTAGATAAAGATATTATTATATATGGGTATAACAGGAGTGGTGATTTTGTAAGGTGGTTCCTGGAATATTATTATTCTAAAAAAATAAAAGCTTTTGTAGACAGGTGGGAGTTTTCACCTGTAAACACAGTATTGCATTTGTGGGCTTTTTATTACATATATGGGGAGAATGATACCATTATTAATGTTACACCATATGATATACCATCTGAATTCAATGATACAGGAGAAAACTGGGACAAAACAAAATACAGAAACAGCCAGATAATTAATTTATGGCATATGTTTTATACAGATGAAGATTATGTTCCAGAAAAAGACTGTCCAGGCATTACTTTTTATGAGTGGGCAGAAAATAAATACAGGCTGGATATTACAAAAACTATAAAACGGCAGTTTATAGAAGGGGATGGCCATGGGTATTTCCCTACTGATTTCAGGATGATATATGAAGGCATAAAACAGTATGGGGTTGACCCTGTAAAAGACAGTATCCTGGATATTGGTGCAGGAAAAGGTTCTGCTGTGTTTTCTTTTATTGCAGGCGGGTTTAAGAAAATTGGTGCAGTGGAGTACACGGGGAATATTTACAATGTATTAATAGGGAATTTAAATAAAGCAGGCATAAAATACGAAGAAAAAACTGGGGTGGCTCCATTACAATGTAACAGGATTCTGGATGGGACCATTGCCTGCTATAACTGTGATGCATCGTTAATGTCAGATGAACTGGATGGTTATAACTGGTTTTTTATGTTTAACCCATTTCCATTGGAAATACTGGAAAAAGTTATAGGGAATATATGCAGCAGCCTGGAAAGGAAACCACGCCTGTGCCATATATTTTATGCTGAGCCAGTTGGCCACCAGTATATCCTGGATACAGGTATTTTTACACAAAGCATGGGTATAACTGCTGGTTATTCAGATACAAGTTATTATTCATATATTTATGACAGCACAGGAGGAGAAAAATGAAGATTAATGCATGGAATACAAAACTGGGGCAACGTGAGGCACAGGCAGTATATAACGCAGTTATGGGCCGCCATTTAAGTGAAGGTGAAATAGTAAAGGAATTAGAAAATAAGATAGCAGGGTTTTTAGGGGTAAAACATGTAATCTGTGTGCCTAATGGCAGTTCTGCCCTGCTCCTTGCAATGATGGGCATTGGCATACAGCCAGGTGATGAAGTGATAATACCTGATTTTACTTTTATTGCTACTGGGCATGCACCTAAGCTTCTGGGGGCTGGTGTAATTGTATCAGATGTTATGGAAGACAGGCCGTTATTAGACATAGACAAAGCACTGGGGCTGGTCACACCAAAAACAAAGGCAGTCATCCCTGTAGACCTGAACGGAAGGAAAGCTGATATAAAGCGTCTTAAGGAAGAACTTAAAGGCACAGGCATTTATGTGGTTGAAGACAGCTGCCAGGCATTTGCTTCTGGAGGTGCTGGCAGTTATGCGGGTAAAGAGGCAGACATAGCCTGTTATTCATTTGCTGTTACAAAAATAATGACAACGGCACAGGGAGGTTTTGTTTCTACAGATTCAGATGAGCTTGCTGGAAGGATGAGGCTTCTGAAAATGCAGGGTATGGAAAATATATTTGAAAGTGATGTATATTCCCTGGCAGGGTTTAACCTGAAATATACGGATATTTTAGCAGCTGTGGGGCTTGTACAGTTTGACAGGCTTCCAGAAAAGATTAATGCGTCTGTAAAGAATTATGGTATGTATTCAGAGACATTTAAGCAGATGGATGGTTTTAATTTAATACCTACAATGGATAATGAAGTTGTATACACACCTGATGTGCTGTGTGATGACAGCAGATCTGTAAGGGCGTACCTGGAAGGGTGTGGCATACAGGTAAGGCCTGCTGGGAAGTGTCTTCATAATGCTTCTTACTTTTCAATGCCAGAAAATTGTAAAAATGCTGGATGGTATGAAGAACACCTGTTGTATATGCCAGGCGGGCCAGACCAGCCAGAAGAAAATATAAAGTTTGTAATAGAGAAATTAAAAGAAATGTAATAACTGTTAATCAAAAAAGGACAGGGAGGAACAGATGGATACAAGTAAAGAAATATGGGATAAAGCATTGTCATATATTACAAATGGTGTAGAAGAAATAACACTGCCAGGGTTTGAATCTGATGAAATTACTGGGGATTTTAAGCATTTTATGATATCTTTGAGCCGTTATAAATTTGCAGGGAAAATGTTAGACGGGAAAAAAAGTCTTCTGGAGGTCGGATGTAATACTGGTTTTAAGACAATGATGTTTTCCCAGTTCGTTGATACTGTGACAGGGGTAGATTATGAAGAGGAGGCTGTTGCCTGTGCAAACAAGAGGTTTTCCAGCAGTAAACGTAAATATATCTGTGCTGATGTAATGGATATGGAACCGCTAAAAGAGAAAGTGGATGCAGTTGTAGCATTAGATGTTATTGAGCATATTGCTAAAGAAGATGAAAAAAAATTTATGGATTCACTGGTTTTAAATTTAAATAAAGAAGGTGTATGTATTATAGGTACCCCTAATATTTCGGCATCTGCGTACCAGTCTGAGGAGTCCAGGATGTCACATATTAATTTGTATTCACATGAAAGGTTAAAAGGGCTCATGTGTGGTTATTTCCATAATGTTTTTATGTTTGGGATGAATGATGAAGTAGTACACACAGGTTTTCCGTCAATGGCACATTATCTGTTTGCAGTTGGGGCTGGTGTGAAATAATATGGAGGTATTTTTATGGAAAATACAGCTTACAGCAGTATGAAAGTTTTTTACCATACAGAAAAAATAGAAGCATTAAAGAACCATGAAAGGACAGCACCTGTGTATGTAAGGATTAAACCAACAAATATCTGTAACCAGAAATGTTATTATTGTGTTTATGCAGATGACAATGTATTTGATAACAGGAAGGTTGACAGGCGTGAATCCATCCCATGGGATAAAATGCAGGAAATCATAAGGGATATTACAGGGATGGGCGTAAAGGCTGTTACTTTTTCAGGCGGAGGAGAGCCGTTGTGTTACCATTCCATTATACCTGCACTGGAAATGGTTAAAAATTCTGGAATGGATTATTCTATGATTACAAATGGGCAGGAACTTTATGGGGAAAAATCAGATTTATTAACAGATGCTAAATGGGTACGTATTTCAATGGATGCAGCAAAAGCAGAAACATATAAAAAAATACGCCATGTTGATACTTATGGGATTGTCCTGGATAATATAAAAGAATTTGCCAGGAAGAAAAAAGACAGTTGTACTTTAGGTATTAATTTTGTGGTGACACAGGATAACTATATGGATATTTATGCATTTTGCCAGAAAATGAAAGATGCCGGTGTAAACAATATTAAATTTTCACCATTGATGGTAAAGGATACCCTGGGATACCATAAAGATATAAAAAAGGAAGCAGAAAAACAGCTTGGGCAGGCTAAATATTCTTTACAGTCAGAAAGTTTTGCAGTTGTGGACAAGTACAGCGGGGACATGCTGTTAGAACAGGGGTTTGAAAAACAGTACTGTACTTGTTATATGAAAGAGCTTTTTACAGTAATTGCTGCTGACCAGAAGGTTTATTTCTGCCACCAGAAAGCATACAGGCCAGACGGGCTGGTTGGTGATATTTCAGGCCGTTCTTTTAAAGAATTATGGTTTTCAGATGAAACAACAAAGCTTTTTAAGGGCATGGATGCAAAAAAAGAATGTAATTTCCGCTGTGCATTTGAAGAGCGCAATATCCTGCTTGGCCAGCTGTTTAACCTGGACACAGGGCATGTGAATTTTATCTGACAAACAGTATATACAGGAGGCGGCAGATGTATTATGAATACCAGGAAACATTAATTGAAAAACTCAGGATGGTCCAGTTTACAACAAAGGATAACCAGGTGCTTGGGTTTGAAGCTGGCATGGACTGTCTTGTCAGCATGTTTTTAAATATTAAATCCAGTAAAAAGTCTGTTTTTTTTATTGGTAATGGTGGAAGTTCTGCCATTGCAAGCCATATGACAGCAGATTTTATGAAAAATGGCGGGATAAGGACAGCCAGTTTATATAATAGTGCAGTTACAACATGTCTTAGTAATGACTATGGGTATAGGTATGTTTTTTCAAAACAGCTGGAATATTTAACCCAGGAAGGTGATATGCTTGTAGCTGTCAGCAGTTCAGGCAAGTCAGAAAATATTATAAATGCTGCTTGCACAGCAGCCAGTTTAAATGCGTGTATTGTTACTTTTACAGGTTTTTTAGAAGATAACAGGTTAAGAAGTATGGGAGACCTTAATGTATATGTGCCTGTCGGGCATTATGGCATTGTGGAGTCAGTACATAATTTAATACTGCAGCAGGCTGTAGATGTAATCCTGGAACGTGACGGTATACCAGGACAGTATACAGGAGAGGTTTAAGGGTATGGTAACAGATACTTACAGGCGGGCAGTTTTTCTTGACAGGGACGGGGTACTTACAGAGGAGAATGGGTATATCACATCTGAAAAAGACATGGCAATTTTTCCATATTCCCGCCAGTGTGTCCATGAAATTAAAAAAATGGGGTATCTTGTAATTGTTATTACAAACCAGGCAGCAGTTGGAAAAGGCCTGCTGGAAGAAGAAATATTAAAAAAAATGAACAGGATGCTTATAGAGGAAACAGGGGTGGATGCAGTATATTACTGCCCGCACCATCCACAGGCTGTACTGCCAGGGTACAGGAAAGAATGTAAATGCCGTAAGCCTGGTAGGGGGTTATTTGAACAGGCAGTGTCTGATTTTAATATTGGTATCCATGGTTCTTATATGGCAGGGGACCGTGCCTCAGATATTTTAGCAGGACAGAGGATGGGGTTGCATACAATCTTATTGGAATCAGGGTATGGGAAAGATAACCTGGAATTTAATGTTATGCCTGATTATTATGCACAAGACCTGCGTTCTGTATGCAGGATTATATCAAAGGATACCAGGAAAGAGGGGGACAATGGGTAAAATAATAACAAAAGGACAATATCTTTTAATGAAGCCTGTACTTGCAGATAAAAAAGTTGGTTTATGCCATGGGGTGTTTGATCTTGTCCACCCAGGACATTTAATACATTTTAAGGAAGCTAAATCAGTATGTGATGTCCTTGTTGTGTCTGTTACAGCAGCAGAATATGTAAGGAAGGGACCAGACCGTCCTTATTTTGATGATACAATGCGCCTGGAATTTCTTGAGGCAATAGGATGTATTGATTTTGTTATGCTTTCAGAAGGTTTTACCCCTGATGATGTTATTGGATGTGTAGAGCCAGATTTGTATATAAAAGGTGAGGAATATTCTGTCCCGGAAGATGATGTGACAGGCATGATTAACAAAGAAGCAGCCCTTGTACGGCAGCATGGGGGTGATATCTATTATACAACAGGACAGGTTTTTAGTTCAACAAAGCTTATTAATAAGGGACTTTCTGCATTGTCACAGAAAGTAATGGATTTTTCTGGTAATTTTACAAAACGGTATTCAATGGAAATTGTAAAGAGATACTCAGAAAATGCAAAAAAATTAAAGGTTCTGGTAATTGGTGATGTTATTATGGACAAATACACATACTGTACAATACAGGGGCTTATGTCAAAAGATATGGGGTATTCTGCAAGGTACCAGAAAAAAGAGGAATATTTTGGTGGCAGTGCTGCAATTGCAAGACAGCTTGCAGTTTTTTCAGACAATGTTACATTATGTTCTGTAACTGGTGATGAAAAGAAAATATATAAAAGGTTTTCGGATGAATTAGGAAGCTTAATGGGACTGGAATTAATACAGAGCCATAAAATCCCTACAATAGTCAAACACCGGTATCTTGAAAAAGACAAGAAGCGTAATGATTTAAGGAAAATATTAGCTATTAACAATATACCAGAAGTAATGGAGCGGGACAAAGCAGCAGAAGGGCAGTTCCTTGAAAAGATTGGGAAAATTACTGGCGGGTTTGATGTGGTTTTTGTATGTGATTACGGGCATGGGCTGGTAAACCAGGATGTTATGTCTGTTATACAGGACAAAGCAAAATGCCTGGTTTTAAACTGCCAGACAAATTCTACAAATTATGGGCTTAATATTATAACAAAATATTCACGGGCTGATTTCTTTACACTGGACCAGAAGGAACTTAAACTTGCTTATCCTTATTATAATATTTCTGAGAAAGAAGCACTCGCAGAGCTGGCAAGGCATTTAAATGGAAAAGGATGGCTTACCAGGGGGTCATCAGGGGCTTATGGCATTGATGGCAGTAAAATCCTGGAATGCCCAGCTTTTGTACTGGATGTTGTTGATACTATCGGGGCAGGGGATGCATTTTTTTCCGTAGCAGGTTTATTTTCTGCAGCAGGAGCGCCAGTGGAACTTGGGATGTTCATGGGGAATATTGCAGGGGCACTTGCTTCAAATATAACTGGGAATAAATATTCCATTGAAAAGGCAGATATATTAAAATATGCAGGCACTTTATTAAATATATAGCAGCTAATTACATGCAGGGGTATAAAATATCCAGTTATTTTCTGGGTTTTATACCATGTCCATGTACTTTTTAGGCTTAATAGTTATTTGGAAGGAGGCAAAGTTATATGGTTTCATTAGTGACAGGAGGGTGTGGCTTTATAGGTTCACATATTGTAGACCGTTTGTTGGAAGAAGGCCATGAGGTAAGGGTGATTGATAATTTTACTACTGGCAGGAGGGTAAACCTGGAACATCAGAAAGATAACGTAAACCTTTCTGTATTCCAGGCAGATATACGTGATATAAATTCAATCAGGCCATTTTTTGAATCTGTGGATTATGTTTTCCATCTGGCAGCCCTGGCTGATATTGTGCCATCCATACAGAACCCCGAGGGATATTATACATCAAATGTGCTTGGGACATTTAATGTACTTGAATGTGCAAAAGAGGCTGACGTAAAAAAAATGATATATGCAGCATCTTCTTCATGTTATGGCATACCAGATGTATACCCGACGCCAGAAACAGCAGAAATAAGACCGCAGTATCCATATGCACTGACAAAGCGTCTTGGGGAGGAAACTGTACTGCACTGGGGCCAGGTATATAAGCTTCCAGTTATAACTTTACGTTTATTTAATGTATATGGTACACGTTCCAGGACTTCTGGGACATACGGTGCTGTATTTGGTGTATTTCTTGCACAGAAACTGGCAGGGAAACCATTTACAGTAGTAGGGTCTGGTGAGCAGACAAGGGACTTTACATATGTTACAGATGTTGCAGATGCATTCTATACAGCAGCATTATCGGATATAGTAAATGAAACTTTTAATGTGGGAAGTGGTGGTACTTATCCAGTGAACCAGTTATGTGAATTGCTTGGTGGTGAAATTGTACATATACCAAAACGTCCTGGTGAACCAGACTGTACATTTGCAGATGTGGCTAAAATAGAACAATATCTGGGATGGAAAGCAAAAATACCACTTGAAGAAGGCGTTAATAAGATACTTGAAAATATCAGTTACTGGAAAGAAGCTCCCGTATGGACACCTAGTTCTATAGAAGATGTTACCAAGGACTGGTTTAAGTATTTAAGTTAACATAACAAATGGTTTCTGTATAGAATTAACAAATTTTATTGAAAAGACAAATATTTCAATTAGAGTTTTTTCTGTAAAAGGTGTTGTCC
>VSNJ01000038.1 GCA_009774235.1 Lachnospiraceae bacterium | reverse complement strand
GTTGCTTTTTCTGCAAGAAACGCATATGCAGCAGCAAAATGGTAACAGCTTCCTTTTTTTTCTGTATACATTTCTATTTCCTGCCAGCCTGCTGGCGCATTTATTGGAATATCTTCTGTAATATTTTCTATAACAGGATATGTATAATCTGTAATATATGGAAATCCCCCTGTTTCACCTGCTTTAGCAACAGTGCCTGAAATTATTATTGCTATGGCACACAGCACATACCTGGCTAATTTCTTCCTCATCTTTATACTCCTTTAAAATCCTGTCATAAAATATTTTACATCTTTATAATTGTTATAAACTTTTTTTAATTTATTTCTGCTTTTCAAAAAATACTTTCCAGAAGAATTTTCTGCGTATTTATCCATATTTGTATCACATATATACCATTTTGAATTTATCTTTACTTCTGTCCAGGCATGGTTTTGTAAATCTCCAGAAAATCCATTAGTTTTTCCAACTCCTATACGTACTTTATAACCTGTTGCTTTTTCTGCAAGAAACGCATATGCAGCAGCAAAATGGTAACAGCTTCCTTTTTTTTCTGTATACATTTCTATAGCATAGTCACCTGCCCAGCCACTGTAATCTTCAAAACCAGTAACACGTTTATAACCATATTTCTTCTCTACATATTTGAATAACTTTTTTAATTTCTTTTTTTCACTGTCTGATGGTTTTGTATTTTTTTGAACAATTTTTTCTGTCTTGGACGTTAAATTTGTTCTTGCATAAACTGTCACACATTCATGTCCTGGCATAACAGACGTAGTTATGTCAAAAGCCAACAGTAACAATATAATTTTTATTATATTCTTAAACATATAATCTGCCCCCTTTTTGTGCTATTAACTTGTTTTTATTCTACATCCATAAAAATTTCTTTTCCCTTATCTGGTTTAAATGTATAAACTGTAAAACCATCATAAGACAACACACCATCTTTTCCATTTCCATAGCAGCTTGCATAATATCTGGATTTGCCAGGGTTTCCTATAATTTTCTTCAAACCCGCAAATGGTTTTTCATATTCCGCTGCCTTACGTATTTTGGATGTCTTTCTATTATTATATTTTCCATCTGCATTAAAACAGTAAAATTTCTTTTTAATTACTATAATTCCTTTTGCCATCTCCGTATTTTCATAGAAATAATATTTGTGGTCTTCTGTCCAGCCATTTATTGCAGTTCCATCTGGCATGACATAGTATTTCTTAACCCCGTTATTAGTTTTTACACTAGTAACTTTCTTAGATACTGGCTGTATAAGCTGGCCTTTATTATTAAAAATATAATATTTTCCCTCTACTTTATGTTTTGAAACAGCAGCGTTGCCATTTTTCTTAAAATAATATGTATTACCATCTAAAATTACCCATCTGTCTGTAACTCTCTCTCCATTCTCATAATAATGATAATATCCATTTTCATACAACAGTCCATCAAGAACCATATCTGTATTTTCTGATGACATATTTTCTTCATCTGCATATGCAGCAACAGAAAATATCATTGGTTCTGCTGCCAGGATAAACAGACATAAAACAACAGTTACAATTTTTTTTAACATTTCAATACCTCCTAAATTCAATATATTATTACAAGAATACCAGTTTCTAATTCTGTATATATATGATACAAAACTTATTAGTAAGTTCACACAGCCATAGCAGCCAGTCTTTTAATATATTGGTATTATCTTGTATATCTGTTAATTATACAATATTGTTGATTTTTGTCAACAATATTGTATCTTGAGTTGCCCCATTTTTTAAGTTTTAAGTGCCATCAAACCCTATTTTTAATACGGTTAGCAGTAAATTGATGGTATGGTAAAGCTTTTTTCTAAAATAATTCATTATTCCAGAGCTTATTTTAGAAAAAAAACATCCAAAAGCATATCCCATTACATAAAAAACAAATTTGGGAATTTTATATATTCTTTTTGAACATTCAAACAGCTTGTCTATAAGTGTCTTTCATCTTTTTCGGAACAAGATATTCCCAGATAACCAACCTCTAATATTACAAACATGTTTAAGTTATATACTGGATTTAATGCTTTCATTTCCACCTTTTTTAGCATAAGGCCTGCAAGACCGCTGTTTGCTGCAATCTGGGAAACAATATGACTGGCATAGGGAAATAATTTTTCATAATATGTGGTATGTGCATGTTTCCTGTCCTCTTCTGTTTCTGACATGGTTAAATTAAATTTTGTTTGAAGGCATTACATATATGATGCAACAAAAAACAAAGAAGTACTGGAACATCCTTCTATATTTTCCAGAAATCTAACCTGGCAATACTCTGTTATAATCAATAAAAAACAAGCAGCAAAATTATTCTAAAAACAGGGAGGAGGATATATGGGAAATGTAATTTCATTTCAAAAAGCAAAGAAAAAGAAAGAGAAGAAATTTAATCAAAATAAGAAAAAATCCAAAACAGTAACAGAAAAATCAACTACAGGGTATCCAGTAGTACTGAATCCACTAAAAGAGGACAGCAGTATTAATATGGATTATGCAGAAATGAAACCAGAGGATAAGATAGAATATTGGAAAAATATAGAAAAAGAGGAGGAGGAGAGGTTTAAGGAAAAATACAAGGATGTTCTGGCAGCAGTGCCTGTTAATGCTGGTGCAAGAATGCAGTATTTTGCTAAAGTTATGTTACATCTGCTTCCTAATGTTTTTCATGGCAGCAGTTGGGATGCAAGGTTCGATACATGTATGGACTTCTGCCAGTTTTATATTACTGAATTTGATTCTGCATATAGTGATTATATCAAAGTGAACAAAGAGTTTGAAAGGCCATATCACTATAAATTCCATGAAATGGCAGCAGAAAAATTGGAGGAGGAGCTGGAGGATTGCTTAGGAAAAATAATTGAGCTATGTCCTGAGAAAAAAGAGGAGGATAAGACAGAAATGTTGTATCAGGCAGCCAGGTTGTTTGAACTGAAGGACTTGCTTTCGGATTTGTTTTACAAAGAAGTAACGAAAGATTAAGCAAAAGACAAGAGGGCAAAAATTACTGTTCCTCTGCTTTTTATAGCCAATATATATAAACAGCATTCTGTATACAAAAAAGCCCCGTCCAATATATCATATGACAACCATGCAATATATCTTAGCGAAAATGAAAGAAAAAATATACATTCAAAAAATTAGAGGAAGGATAGGATACACCCAAGGGCAGCAGGATACTATTCTTACATTTTTACAACAATTATAAACATGTATACAAGACTATATGTAGACATATATTCAAAATCACCTGTCTGCAAAACTACCAGTAAACAGGATTACAATTCTATTAGTCGGAATGTTTAAAAACCTTCATGTCTACAGGTTTACATGTCTGTTGGTCTATAAAAATAATACTCTTCAAAAAAACAATCAAAAAAAGAGGAGGAGGGATAGCATGCGATATCGCATATCGCATAACTTCACTCCTGCCTATTGGAAATTTTAGTTATAACACAGTGAACCTATATCCGAGAATGGAAACAAAATATATTTTGCCTTAGCTTGAATATCATCAATAGGAACATATGGATTATCCCAAAACCTGCTGTCTTTGGAATTATTTCGATTATCACCCATAAAAAAATAACAGCCTTCAGGAATCTCATAAATACCATCTCCCACTTGGTTTTGAGAACCCTTTATAAATGAATCATCTAATTCTACACCATCGGCATACACCTTACCATCCTTTACTTCGATAGTTTCTCCAGGAAGACCTATAAGCCTCTTAATATATGTCACATCTGGATCATCAGGTGCTATAAAAGTTAAAATATCATATCTCTCCAAATCCTCCTCATCCACATCATACATGGTAGAAAACACAACACTATTTGTTTTAATTGTACTCTCCATACTACCTGTTGGGATAAAACTTAACATAAACACTGTTTGAAATAAAATTAAAACTATAACAGCAAAAACTATATATATGCCAAGCACTTTCAAAATCTTTTTAGTAAATGTATCCATATTTTATCTCCTCCTCTCATTTTTCTCTCTTCTTCTGTCTTTGTTTCTTCCTATATATAATAGCACAAAAAAATCAACTAAACTCCTGCAAAAACACACAATCAACAGCTTTTCCACTTTTTTTACTTCGTTTTTTATCTTAAGCAATGCGATGTCGCATACATGGAGGATTATACATAATTGTATTTCTGCTGAATTTAAGATAAAGAAAAAATGATACAATTAGATAAAATAAAGAGGAGGAGGGATGTGATTATAGAAACATGTGCTTTTTGTGGAAGAACTATTATGCAGGTGACACGACTGGTAAAAAGTCCTGTTAATAGCGAAATCTACATTTGCGACAAATGTAACCAAATAACATCTGCAGTAATAAGTGGAGAAATAAATAAAAGAGCAGCCAGCGACCTGAGACACCACTGGAAAAATGCCTATAATATGGAAATTATAAAAAGAAAATCAAGATTTGATAATGTTGTATTTGATTTAATACCGAGTCAGATTCACAGGGAATTAAACAGGTTTATCATTGGGCAGGATTATGCGAAGAAAATCCTATCCGTTGCAATATATAACCATAATAAGCGGTTACATGACGAAAGTGGGTTAATTAAGAAATCTAATATTCTACTTGCAGGACCAAGTGGGTGCGGAAAAACACTTCTAGCAAAAACACTTGCCAATATACTGAATGTTCCATTTGTAATTACAGATGCAACAAGCATGACCGAAGCTGGATATGTTGGAGACGATGTGGAAATATGTATACAGCAGCTTATAATGGCAGCAGATGGAGATATTGAATGGGCACAGAAAGGCATTGTATATATTGACGAAATTGATAAAATTACCAGGGCAGGAGAAAACAGAAGTATAACAAGGGATGTATCAGGGCAGGGAGTCCAAGAAAGTCTTTTAAAATTAATCGAAGGCTGTACAGTTTCTGTTCCTGTGTCTGACAGAAGAAAACATCCACAAGGTAATAATGTACAATTTGATACAACAAATGTACTGTTCATCTGTGGAGGGGCATTCGAGGGTTTATTTGATAACTTTTCAACCAGAAAAATGATCGGTTTCAATAATACAGATGCTGAAACACCTGAAGAAGAAGCTCCTGGCTTGTCATCTGAATCACTTGTCAAATTTGGTCTAATACCAGAACTGGTTGGAAGGTTTCCTGTACTTTGCTCACTTGAGGAACTATCAGAAAATGAGCTGGTCCGGGTACTGACAGAACCAGATGATGCTATTACAAAGGAATACCAGTTACTATTTGAAAAAGATGGAGTTAAGCTGGAATTTGATGAAGAAGCATTAAAAGAAACCGCAAAAACCGCTTTAAACAAAAAAACCGGTGCCAGAGGCCTTCGCAGCATTTTAGAAGATGTTATGCTTGATATTATGTATGAACTTCCAGATAAAAAAGAACATATATCGAAATATATTATCACAAAGGAAAGTATTAAAACAAAAAAACCTACTATAATCAAAAAAAGACAGAGAAGGAAAACTGTAGCATTTTAAAATTAAATGTATTTGTATATTGTTTACAAATCTTGCATTTGCAATACACCATATACCTCATCCTCTTGACTTCTTTTTGCCAGATATATATAATATCACCATAAAATATAGTTTTTTGCAAAGGGAGGCAGACACATGAAAAAATTAAAGAAAATCCTGTTACTGGCAGTTGTATTTGCATTGCTTATAAATATTACAGCAGTTTCAAAAGCAGCAAGAAAAGTGGTTTCTTTTGATTCAATTGAGGGAGCAGTTTACACTTTTGATAATGTAAAAGGCATTAAGCTTTCAGGTAATAAGGTTACCATTACAGGTACATTAAACAGGATATTGCCAGATGACAATTATAAAAAAATCACACAGAAGAAATTTACATTCAAAATATCTGCTAAAGTAAAACAATATGAATGTGAGGACGAATGGTATTATAATGGCAAAGTGAAAAAATCAGCATTTATTAAGACAAGCAAAACCAGCATCAAAACAAAAAAAGCTGAAGGCTATCATTTCCCTTGTGTGTATTTCTGGACAAAGAATGGAAAGATTATTTCTTATGCAACATCAGCATAATACATATAGTTAATATACAATAATCCAGAAACATACCAATTCACTATAACTTAATCTCTAAAAAGCCCTGACAACAAATATAAACTGCCAGGGCTTTATACAAAACCATCCAGGCAATCCAATATTGTTGTTAATAATTAAATGGAAGCTTTTCCTCTTCTTCATTGACAGGTTCTCTTTCTACATTCCTGCTTAAAATGTCAAAAATGTTCTGTATATCACAATCCTCAGTTTCAGAACAATAGAAAGACGAACAATGGCAACAACAATATTTTGACACCAAATCCATTATTTCATCACATTCCTTTCTTGTGATCATAAATATTCCCCCTGTTCAAAAATATATAATAGTATGCTTATATTAAATGCAGCCCTGTTTACAATTAACTGTTTGTATTAATATGGTAGATTTTTCAGCGAAGAAAAGAAAATTTCAAAAAAATATTATCAAAAAAGAAATTCCACACCCTCCTTTCCTGAAACCATTACAAGTCCACCATGATAGCAGCCTTATAATACTATGTGATATTTTAATTTGTAACAAATTTCATTTTAAATACAGAAAAAATAAATAAGAGGAGGATTTGAATAATGGCACAGAAATTAAAGTTAAAGGATATTGGAATGGATACTATGGAAATCTTATATTATGAGCGACAGGCAGTAAGAAAGAAAGCCTATGCAGCGAAAAAGAGAAAAATAACCAAAATAAAAGAAAGACCTGATATAAGGCTTCGAAAAAAGCCTGAAACTGATGTATTTAACATTTCACTCAAAAAAGCCATTTAATTAATATGTACACTAAACAGCTATGTGTCCAACTGAATATAACCAGACAACACATAGCTGTTTTTTCACATATTCCAGTACTAACAACAGCAAAGCAACAAAGAAGTGGGAAATGAGTAAAATATACTGGCATGTCCAGCATCATTATGGTAGTATAATAGTGGGATTCAAAATTTATGGAGGGCAGTTATGGATAATACATTACTTGACAGACTGATGAAGATTGCAATTACAGGTTTATTTTTAGCTGGAATGATTTTCATTTGCATATGTCTCTTTTCAAACACAAAAAACAACACATTACTATTTTCTGCTTTATTCTGTAATGTACTTGCAGGTTTATTCAACATTATCAGAAATTTTAATAAAAAGTAAATATTGCATAATTAGAACTAAAGGGAGACTTTGGATATGCCTAAGCTAATGAAACTGATAACAGCTTTTAGTTTTATAACAACTATTCTTTCAATTATATTATTCTGTCGTTTTCACAAAAGCATATACCTTACATTGGCTGTTACCTTTGGAACGGTTTCCTATCACTTGGGAATAAGGCTGGCCGTTGGACTTTTTTACAATACTATAATGAAAAACCATGCAGATTATACGAAAAAATGGTACCAGATCCATTCCTGGGAAAATAAGTTGTACCAGCTTTTAAAAGTAAAAACATGGAAAGACAGGATGCCATCATATAATCCAGAAATTTTTTCAAATAAAAAACATACATGGGATGAAATTGCACAATCCATGTGCCAGTCAGAATTAGTGCATGAAACAAATATCATACTTAGTTTTGTCCCTCTCATAGCTTCAATATATTTTGGTTCATTTTGTGTCTTCCTCATAACCTCTGTATGTGGTGCTGTATTTGACTTACTATTTGTCATTATGCAAAGGTATAACAGGCCCCGGATTGTAAAAATAGCTTTAAGGCAGAAATAACCGGTAAGAAAAGTAAAATGAAAAAACGGCTAAAAGATGGCTTGAAAAATTTTTTCGTCTATGATATATTAAACATAAAGAAGGGCATCTGCTGCTAACAGATACCCTATGGGAATTACCGATAGATGGTTAGCCCGAATACTAATTTGACAAAAATAGTCGCCTTAGTTTGTCAGACAGGGGCGGCTATTTCTGTGTTTTATCATTATCTTTGCTTCCGATGGCATATCCAAGGCTGAAACAAGCCAGGCATAAACTAAGCACTGAAATCAATCCTTCAATCGTCAACATCCACTCAGCCCTCCTTTCCCAGATTCCTTTTCAGGTTTCTATGTAATCAGAGGGTCACAGTCCCTCTGGAGAGGGCAACCACCTACCATCTTGATACTCCCATAAAAATTCTACCATAATCCGACAAAAATCTCAACTGTCAACAATAGTATATATGGTTTTAAATTTTCCATTGCTATCACTTTCTAAATGGCAGCTCGTCCTCATCATAACTACTCTCATCTTCGCTTTCAGTCCATTCTACAGCATTGTCTTCACCATGCTCTATGTCCTCCCTCTCCACATGAGGCCATAAAATATCATCAATGAACTGGACATCACATTCAACCTCAGCACAATTCCAATTTTTTCCAATACAAGGGCAGCAGTACTTTGCGATCAAATCAGATATCTCCCTATACTCTTCTTTAGTTATAATAAACATAATATTCATCCCCCTTTTCATTATGTTTCATCTATGTTACTAATTATTTACACCTATAATATGGTAGATTTTTTAGATACAAAGAAAATTTTTCCAAAAAAATTTATATATTAAGAGAACTTTTAAATTTATCCTTGAGCCTGTCGTAGAACCATATATCTGAAGATTTGATATAATGACAAAAGGAATCCAGGTTAAGCGATATTGGCTCTCCACAAAGAAAGATTCACCCTATAAATGTGATTCAATGTATTCTGCCATGCATGACCAGCAAAAAATGAAATACGAAAGAAAAAATAAAGAACTGCAAAATCCCATAGATATCTTGTGATAATTATGGTATGATAAATACAAAAAAAGCAAAACCAGAACGGATGATAACTATGGATAACAAGATTAAATTATTAGATTGCTTATATAAAGATATGATAGCATATTTTGCAGGAGACCCTAAAAGGATACAGCACTTCATTAAAGTCCACAGTTTAGCAAAACTAATTGCACAAAATGAAAACCTGGCAGATGAACAGCTGCTTATAGTAGAAGCAGCAGCTTATGTCCATGATATAGGTATCAAACCTGCAGAGCAGAAACATGGAAAATGTAATGGCAAACTCCAGGAGCAGTATGGACCTCCAGAGGCAGAAACCATATTACAGGCCTGTGGTTTTTCAGAACAACAGATTAAACGGATTTCTTATCTTGTCGGGCATCACCATACCTATACAGGCATAGATGGGATTGATTACCAGATTCTGGTTGAGGCTGATTTTCTTGTTAATCTGTATGAAGACAACTGTAAAAAAGAAGCAATACAGCATACATACCAGAAAATTTTCAAAACAAAAACAGGAAGAAGTATATGCAGGACAATGTTTGGTATTGATATAACTGTTCCAGAAAGTCCAAAAATTATATAAAGGCGGTAAGAATATGAAACATAAAGTAAAAGTAACTGTCATAGATAAAAAATTGTATCCAGAGTTACAACACCAGTATTGTGCTGACCCGGATTCTGGAGCTTGTCCTTGTTATAATGTTGGTGACGAATTTATTTTCTACCATGATGATAAAAGGGATGACTTCTGGCATATTGGATTAGATACCCTTGTCAAAACAAGTGCAAATCCAGATACCATTGCAGGAGGTCCTAAAATGCCTTTCTGTTCCGAAGCCTGGGATGCTATTGCACGGTATATCTATACAGGTTTACAGGGAGGTTCTATCATGAAAGACTGGATGAAAGATGAAAATACAATGATTACCTGCTGTTCCGATGGAACAAGGCCAGTGATTTTTAAAATAGAACGGATTGACTATGAATAACAGTATGACAACCCCTATTATCTGCAACTAATATAATTAAAAACAGAATAACCAAATATCATCGGGGCATATTGCTGCAACTATATGCTCTGTTTTTTATTCTCAAAATATCACAAACCAAAAATACTCCTTTTCTTCTATTTATAAACTTATATATGAAACTTTACCAGATATAAAAAAGAGAGAATCATGCCTCACATAATATTTAATAGCATATGTTTCAAAAACCATACAAGCAACAAACAGAAGAGGATATCTGTTGGCATTCATTTCTGCAAAAATACCAGCCATCAAATTACTGATATAATAATTTCAAATTATATAATCAACCAGTTGGTAAGAAACTTTTGTGTCCTAAAACTAAGGTAAGCAAAAAGTGTCCTAAAAGTACCTGCTGATGCCGCTAAAATTTGACAATATAACAGTACTAAAATAAATGTTCGTTAGTTTTAGGAAAGGAAGGAGGAGGATAAAAATATATGTGTTTGTATGGATATTGCAGAATTTCAAAAAAGTCACAATCTATAGACAGACAAGTGAGGAATATTAAGGAAGAATACCCCCATTCAGTTATAATACAGGAAGCATTTACAGGAACAAAGATTAACAGACCTGAGTGGAGCAAATTATATAAAAAGCTGCAAAATGGTGATATAGTAATTTTCGATTCTGTCAGCCGCATGTCCAGAAATTCAGAAGAAGGATTTTCTTTATACAAAGAGTTATTTGAAAAAGGAATATCTCTCGTATTTTTGAAAGAACATCATATTGATACAGATTCTTATAAAAAAGCCATGCAAGGCATTGTAGATATAAATATCAGATCAGGAGATAGTGCCACTGACAATCTGATACATGGAATTATGTCAGCCATTAATAAATTCATGATGAATAAAGTTGAACAGGATATCTACAAGGCATTTGAACAATCTGAAAAAGAAGTCATGGATTTACACCAAAGAACTAAAGAAGGTATCGAAACTGCCAGATTGAATGGTAAACAGATTGGTCTGCCCAAAGGGACAAAGTTAGTAACTAAAAAATCTATCCAAGCAAAAGAACAAATCCTCAAATACAATAAATCGTTCAATGGTTCTCTTAACAATGAGGATACATGGAAATTGATAGGAATATCTAAAACCACATTCTATAAATATAAAGAAGAAATGCTGACAGAAGCTCTACCCTGATTGCTGAATATAACACAGAAGAAGAAACTCCACTCTGAATTGAATATTTGCTCATTCCAGTAAAAATATCATATTTAATATGCAGGAGAATCCCCCACCTCTCCAATTTCTCTCCTGCAAAAAAATTACCGATGGCATTAATACCATCGGTTTTTTTGACAAATACTGCATCTGAATCCTTTTTATTCTTTATACAGCATTGCTTCGTTTCTGTTGATCCTTTTATATTCAATCCCTAATCTGTTACATACATGATACAATTTCATTTGGAAGCTCTGAGGTGTGAGTTTTTCCAGTTTTCCATCATTAATAGCCATAAACACATAATCCTTATTTTTGGGATGCAGCTCCAATGCTTTTGCTACAAATCTAGCTCTTTTCCATTTTTTAAAAATGTCTTTATGACACTCTTCCCTCTTCAGGTTTGCGATTTCCAACAATGAAACATCACCAGTAAACCATAAACCTATAGCCATACCTCTGATGTCATCCGGGTGTAGTTCTATCCATTCTTTAATTTTTTCGGTTTCCTCGGCATTATATGGATTATCAATATAATGGATTTCCCTGCCAGGATACATCAAATAATTTCTGTATATATGTCTGTCAGGCACAAACCCCAACATATCCTCTTCTGCCATCTTATTAAGCCCAGTCTGCAGCATGCCAGTAAAACATTTTATTTTAGTTCTGTTCATTTCATATGTTTTGTCAATCTGCAATACAAATTTCTTTATTATCAAATCAGAAAGCTCTGCTGCAGGTATTTTACCAATTTCATTTTTTTCAAAACATTCCTCAAAAACAGACTGGTACAGACCAACATTTGACTTGCAAATTTGCCCTGACCGTATTGCCTTTTCTAATTCTATTTTTATAACTGATGCCAGGCAAGTTCCTCTCTCCTCCTCCTCTTTCTTTCCCTTTTCCTCCAGAATTTTTCTTACTGCATCCTCATCTGGTAACTGATTCTCATCAATAATCTTGCTAACAATTTGGCATAACATTATTATCTTATTTTCATCCATCACAAAAATCCCCCTTTTTTATTTTTTATAAATTAAATATGGTATTTTTGACTGGACGAAGAAAAAAGCCATCCTTTCTGAATGACTCTCTTCTTATTAGTTTATTTTATTATAAAACCCTGCCTGCACCCTTTACCAGCACAGACAGAGTTTTCTTTTATTATCACCGCCTCCTTGTAACCAAATTATTCCATATTTTGTGCATCCCTCCAATTCTGAAGCTCATTCTCAAACAAACCACTGCTTAATCCTGCTAAGTAAGAAGCTGTTTCCATTGAAATAATCTCATATTCAGCCAGGGAACAAAGAATGTCCATTTTTCCTTGATTATAAGCTTTTCTTACTTCATCAACTTTGACATTATAATTTTTAGTATCCAATTTCCAATCATGGAAAGGGCAACTCGTCCTGGCAATATTCAAGGCACATGTCATGTCCCTTGCAAAAATTACAAATATCAGAAAAAAGCTTCCTTATATCATTTTCAAATCTTTCCTTTTCCTCCTCCTTCTCTAGCACCTGTTTGCACTTGCATTGGCATGCCATTAAAAGCAATTGTCCACCACAACCCTCCTCTCCATTTTCTCTCATCCTCGCTTCTGCTTTTTCCAGAAGCTTGTCCATCTGCCTCCTCTCCTCACCTGTTAAATAATCGTTCAGGTTTTGACCCATTATTGAAAACCTCCTTTTCTTTTTTTCCGACAGTTTTTTTCCTGTGGTAAAGCCATAATATCATGAACCATGAACACTAAAAATTTGAGAAAATGAGCTTGAAGACATCAGGTAAAGTTGATATAGGCTATTTTAAGTATAGTCATCACATTATAGGTGATGTCATAAATTTTTTCACTTCTGTATAAGGTATCACATATAGCTGATGCCATAAACATCTTTAAATTTTGAAAAATGCATCACTTATAGCTGATGTCACAATTTTTTTGTTTCTGCGAAATAGCATCATGTATAGATGATGCTATTAATTCTGATTTGAACATCAGCTAAAGTTGGAAAAGCAATTTTTCAAAATACCAGACAGACATCTGATGCATATGCAACTTTTATGATGCCAATTTCCTTTTCAAAAGCTGTTTTCTTGCAAAAATGCAGCTATTTTGGAGAATATTTTTATTATAATTACCTTCTCACTCTCTTTAAATTTTTTCTCAATCTTTCATTTATCTGGATTTTCTCTTTATTTTTCTAATGATGCCTTACCTCAGCAAAGTTTTTTGTCTATTTTCTGCCATTTATTGAAAAAACAGTTAAAAAAACATGGTAAAGATTGTTTCATACCAAAAAGATTGAAAGCAAAGACATACAAAACTCTTTATTATAGTAAAAATCCATTAAAAAACTTAGTACAAGAAAATAACTGATGCTTGCCATGAGTTTATTGATATTACAGCTTCAAATCTAAAAAGTGTATAACTTATTACACATTTTTCTAAAATCACTCTTTCATCTGCCTGTAATACTGGCAGTTTTATACTTTATTTATTTTTCTTTTAGAAATTATTTATATTTTTCATCGTCCATCAATAAAAAATCTCCCATTTTACATCAAAAAAATATGCCTGCCAACAGGATTTTTCCAGATTTCATTTGGTGGGCATACAGGGAGGTAAAATTATGAAAAAAGAGATGGAAACAACAAAGGATGCTGTCAGTAATCTTTTTACAGAAACAAAAGAAAAGGAAGCAGCAGAAAGAAAAAGAAAACCTGTACCTGCATCCAAACTGTCACAGGATGCAGATACAGCAACTGAAACAACAAATGTTGATAACAACACTTTTTCTATGGTAGCAAAAGAAGAAGAAATAACAGAAAAAAAGAGAAGAGGAATTTATAGGACAAAAGCAAAGGCAGGAAAAATTGATAAAATGCCTGACTACCTGCCTGTAGTCACACTTAAAGATTACAGGAGTGCACTAACAATAAATAACGACAGCTCTGCCCACCTTCTGCTGCTTCCTGTCAACAGCAAATTAGAATATGAGGATAAGATCCTGTATTTGAATGGACAAATAGCAAGTTATGACGAAGTAACCAAACTGTCCACAGATGATGGCATTGAAAAAATTAATTTTCCCCTGCTGTCTGAACTATTTGGTGTTATACTGTACAAATTTGAAAATGATTCAAAGAACGAATGCAAAGATGAGGAATTTACAGTGTATTATCCTGACCTTGCTGGCCGCTTTAGAAAGTCAAAATCAAAAAAGAAAAAAACTGATGGAAATGTTTCAAATGATAACGGACAGGAGGATGAGGAAGTTAAAAATTCTGACTGGAAATCAGAGAGTGCATCAATCTTGAATGATAATATGGCACTGTTTGGAAGAATGGCAGGAGTTATCAATCCAGGTACACCAAACCAGCTTATCCTTCCTGTATTAACAGACTATGGATATGACCCTGCCAGCAATACCTTTCATTTCAGAAGTCCTTATATGACAAAACTTATCTCAGTAATACATAGAGCAAGAATCAAAAAAAATAAAAATGGCAAACTTGAGAAAGTTGCCAGCTATTCATTCCTTGTGGACAGAGCAATTTCACAGGAAAGAAATAAGAAGGCTGTTGAGATTGCACTTATAATAGTGACACTAATTGAAGAAGCTGGAGACATGGGAGCACATATCAAGACAGAAAACATCATTAACAGGACATGTTTATTAAAACACAGTTTGAACGGACAGAAGACCAGCAACAAGAATCTTCTTCTAAAAAGAGCATTTTCTAAAGCCTGGGAACTGCTGGATACAAGGACAGCACTTAAAAAGAAATATATAAAATTACAACTTCCTAAACCTGAAAATGTTCCAACATCCTCGAAGTTGGACAAAGTATTCAAATTCCCACATGAAGGCACAAACGAAAAATTCCAGTTATTTGAATAGTATTATAGTAACTTTGAAAGAGTACTGTAATTTACTTTTTGGCAGTGTAATAAATTTTCAAAATATTGTAATGCCAGATTTCTACCAAGCACCCATTTTGCAAAAGTTTGAGGTGCAAAACCACTGCCTGTTATTATACTATCTAATATTGTAATGCTGTGAGGCTTGCAATTTACTTTTTAGCCAGCCTCACATTACAATATTGAAAAAATAAAATCTATTTTATAAAAAACAAGGAGGTACAAACATGGAAGAACAATTAACTTCTCCTGCATCAGAACCTGCAGCCCAGGCTGCTGGTACTGCATCATCCATTAAGAAAACAAATATGGCTGATTATTATGAAAATCAGTTTGCATCTGATGTTGAAAACTTTAAAAAGGGTGGAAAACTAAAGTCAGGATATGCCAACATTGATGCCATTACAAACTTGTATCCAGGTCTTTATGTCATTGGGGCAATATCTTCTTTGGGTAAAACTACTTTCATCCATCAGATGGGCGACCAGATGGCAGAAGCTGGTAATCATGTATTATTTTTCAGTTTAGAACAATCTATTCTGGAGCTTGCATCAAAAAGCATTGCAAGGACTATGGCACAGGAAGACCAAAAAAATGGATTGTCTTCCCTTCAGGTCAGGAGGGCTGACTTATCAGATTCCCTGATTGCATCAGCCATTAATAAATGCAAAATATACTCAGACAAAATGACAATCGTTGAGTGCAGCTTTCGTGCAACGATAGATGATATAGCCAATACAGTCCATGAATATATTAAACAGAACAATGTAAAGCCAGTAGTCATCATTGATTACCTGCAGGTAATCCAGCCAAGCCCTGAGTCCAAAATGACAACCAAAGATTTGGTAGATTACCATGTCCGTAGGTTAAAGGTGCTGCAGACTGACAACCAGCTTACCATGATTGTTATATCTTCCCTCAACCGTCAGAATTATATGACAGCAATAGATTTTGAATCATTTAAAGAGTCAGGTGGAATTGAGTATACAGCAGATGTGTTATGGGGCTTACAGCTGCAGTGCATACACAACGAACCATTTACCCAGCAGAACAAGATTAATGAAAAAAGACAAAAAATTATAGAAGCTAAAAAAGCAGTCCCAAGAAAAATTGAATTAATTTGTCTAAAAAACAGGTTTGGTGTCAGCTCATATACCTGCCAGTTTGATTACTACCCCAAATATGACTGGTTTAAGCCAGACTTAACTGGATTAGATATCAGCGATACTTATGGCAGTGATACTGACACTGATGGATTTATGACAGTCCCTGAAGGATATGAGCTGCCATGGTCTATATAATGTTTTTTCAACCATATTAGTAATAGGAGGTGTTTTATATGGCTACTAATGTTTCAAAAGAACAGGCTGCATCTGCAAGGTGTGCAGACCTGTATGATTTTTTAGTACAATATTATGATTTTAACTTTAAGCATGAAGGTGACAGCATCAGACCAGTGGATAACCACAGCATTTCGATAAAAAAAGGTTATAATGGATATAAGGATTTTGCAACTAAAGAAACAGGGAATTCCATAGATTTTCTAATTAAACACATGGGATTTGATTTTATTAATGCAGTACAGGCATTATCAGATGTTCCAGCATCTGCAATATCCCAGCCTGTAGATACCAGCCAACAGGATGGTATAGAAAATGTACCACCACAATTCCCTGAGCCTGTAAATGGCAGGTATAAAAATCTTTTTGCTTATCTGAAAAGTCGTGGCATTTCTACTGAAACAATCCAGATGCTGGTAGGGCAAAAAAAGATGTACCAGGAAAAAAGCAGAAATAACATTGTTTTTATTAATATGGAAAAAGACTTTGCAGAACTCCGTGGTACTTACACTTTTGGCAAACCTTTCCATGGAATAGTCCCAAATAGCAGACATGATGGATTCTGGTGGTTCCGGACTTCAAAAAATGCAGCTAAAGCTTATATCTGCGAAGCAGCTATTGATGCTATAAGTCTGTATGAATTACATAAGATTCAAGGAGAACAGGAAGAAGCTTATTACATAAGCATTGCTGGGGTGGCCAAACAGCCTGCAATAGACAGGCTGAAAGATTCAAAACTGGATATTGTACTCGCTGTTGATAATGATGCAGCTGGTCAGAAATGCAGGGACAGAAATTCCGAGTTAGAGTATATTCTTCCTATAAACAAAGACTGGAACGAAGACCTGCAGGCCTTAAACAGAAACCAGAATGCTGCTGGGTAATTGCTTTTCCTTGTTCCGGTTAAATTTTTTCATCATTATAGTAATTTGTAAAGTAAATGTACAAGTAATATATATCCATGATTCCAAAGCCTTGTTTAAAAAGCAAGGCTTTCCTTATTCCAACAGTTTATAACTTTTTCTATAAATACCATTAATATATTGCAATATAAGAAACTCTGGCAAAGCAGCTTCTGTTTCTGCAATGCCAGAGCCCATTTCTATATATACACTAACTGTTACCAATATTTGAAATCAAGACATCTGCAGTGTCTTATCTCCTTACTGTTAATACCCTTCCTCAAATCCAGAATGCTACTGCCATAGCCATAAAACTTTGCAAATACATCAGTATAGCCAAGCAGGATGGATATGTATTCTTCATATCCTGACTGACTAAAATATTTATTGACATATACCAGTTTTTCACTGGCAAAAACTGATACTGCTATCCCTGCTACTAATACTGCATTTTCACAGTCTTCCAATTCATAGAGAGTCACTGGAAGATAAAGTCCCCCTCCAGTATACTCATACAGAAGCAGGATACCATCTGCTTCCAGCCTGTCAAAAATAAGTATATTTTCATCAAGCTGCAGAGGATACTTTTTGAGCCTCAGTCCCCTCAGACTGTCATCCATCGGTAAGCCACACTCTTTTAGTCCAATAACACTGTTCATCATCTTGGACACCATCCTTTCCTTATCCATGTGTAAATTTGAAGTGACACATAAATCCCTTCTCATTGTTACATAGTTATTATACCAGATAGCTCTCCAGACAATTTTTTTGCAGAAATAGAATCATATCTGCATAATATATATGTTCCACAACCAGATATGTTATCCTGTAGCCTTTTACAAATATAAGAACCAGTATTCCTTTGATCCAATAACTCCCCCCTTGCAAATACTAACCCTCATATATGCTTATATCCCTCTGGCATTGTAAGTATTACCCTTGCATATGGAGTACTGTAGTAAATTTATGGAGTACTGTAATTTATTTCGGAGTACTGTAGTAAATATATGTGGTACTGTATTTTCACATTCCCTCAAAGCCCCATTTTATAAGGGTTTGAGCCATCCCAGCTCTCCTTAATAATATATTATCTAATAATATATTCCCTGAGAGTGGTGGTTTTTTACCACCACCCTCAGTTTTATATAAAAAGATTACTGTAATGGAAAGAAAAATTTGATTCTTCTCTGGCTGCAGGTACAGCATGGCATCTAAGGAAATAAATTATTTTGATTCCTGGATATTAAGACAGGCAGCCATCTCTCAGTAATTTCATGAATACCAGGAAAGCTCTCTGGTTCATCTGCATTTATTTTCCAAACAGCATGATAAATTTTCCACTTGATGTCTCCCTGCCAGCCACGAAGCTGGATTCATAATATGTATTCCGGCAGGCATAAAACCTTGGGAATGCAAGCCTGTTCCAGTTTACAATGTACCCTCATCATTATAAATAGTGCTACATGCAACAGAAGGGCTGCTTCACTTCCCTGCATAAACAAAAAATTGCTTTGTCAGGATAACTTGAATTCCTTGCACACCAAATACCTTTCTGACAATACCAGACCTTTTATCCCCGCAGGAATCCCTGCCAGCCACCAATTTAGATTTATTGTATATAATACAACCGTTGTATGGATATACACTTCTGTACTTCAAACTAAAATCTGCTTTATTGGAACAGTCTGGATACTTGGGAAATTACTGGTCCAGGTACACTCCTGCAAGTTCTTTAACTTTACAGTGGCAAAATAAACTTTTATACCTTCAGGTTTCTGCTTCCAGCATTGCAAGCACTGCCCTCTGCCTGATTATGGAATACTGTAGTAAATTTATGGAGTACTGTAATTTATTATGGAGTACTGTAGTAAATTTATGTGGTACTGTATTCCCACATTCTCCCAAAGCACCATTCTATAAGGGTTTGAGCCATCCCAGCTCTCCTTAATAATATATTATCTAATAATATATTCCCTGAGAGTGGTGGTTTTTTACCACCACCCTCAGTTTTATATAAAAAGATTACTGTAATGGAAAGAAAAATTTGATTCTTCTCTGGCTGCAGGTCATTATCCTGATAACAGAATAAGTTTTTCACCTGATGTTCCATAGTCAGACACGGACTTAGATTCATAACATGTAATCCAGCAGATCCAAAACTTTGGATTGCAGGTCTGTTCCATCTTCAAAAGTTGTCAATTTTCCAGTTAATTTTTTCTTTCATTCCAGTAATTTTATCGTAGTGAATGAAACAATGCAATATCGGTTCCAAAACCCATATCTTCTTCTGGAATCAAATTATACTAACTTCTTAGATTTCAATAAATTTGCTTTTTACATTTTAAAAGATCATGTGGAATCTAAATTGGCAACAAACTTTTTATCTTGCCTGCTGTCTCCATATCTGCAAATTGCTCCAGATATGGAAATGATGCTATAAAATTATCTTTTCTCAAGTTAGTAATATTCCTGATGTCCCTCCACCTGATATCCTCCTCTCCCTTGCTTCCCATCAAATCCTGATAGCACCACACAACCTCCCTAGCCCAGTAAACCTCCTTTTTTTCTTCATACCCGTATATTACTTTCCTGCATTTGGGCAGATAATCAAATCTTTTATCTGGAAAACCTAAAGCCCTGCATACTGCATTTACAGTAACATGCCCAGGTCTTCCTCCATCATTATAATAAATCTGTTTACAAGTATCACGGACCTGCTGCAACATCTCCTTATCCATCTGCTTCCAGTCATCCCTCTTGATTCCCTTTCTACCAGAATAATCATGTTCTGCTTTAAGCTTTATCCTGTTTGCATTCCTTGCTGTAGAAGAACTACATCCCATTTCTCTTGCAATCCTATGGCATCCCAATCCTGCATCATACAGCCTTGCAACTTTCTCATTAAATATTTCTGTTTGTGATATATCTGGCAATCTTGGATTAACCAGATCATCTACATTTATTCCTAAAAAATATGCTATCTGGCATACTTCATAGAAATCCCACCTGTACCCTGTAAATACCTTTTGCATCTGGCTTAACTTGGTAATTCCTTGGTTTGGTAGTTCTTTGTAAAATTCCATAAATTCATTAAACAACAGGGTAATATTCCTCATTTTTCCCCTTGTACTCAGATATTTAGTCCCTTCCAGCCTAGAATTCAGGAATTCTCCAATACCAACTGTATTATCCATATATACAGGTGACTGGAACACATCTGTTATATATTCTGACAGATGTAATTCCAAGCTATCCTCCACCAGTTCAGGAACTGTATCATTTATTTCTTCTTCTGCAACATATAACCTTGCAGATTGTTTTCCTGATATTTCTATATTTGTATTCCTGAGTCTGCATTTATGCTTTGCACAAATATCAATACCCCTTATATTTGCCTGTCTTGTCCAATATGCCTCGCCATATGTTTCCCTTGCCTCTGTTGCACACAGTGGGCAGTAATTGATATAATGGACCTGCCCATTTGTCCTGTTCTTGGAGACGGGCAATAACCTGTGTACATCCTCTTCTGTATTTGCCATTGATTCCAGTGCATTAGAGAGCCTTCCATGCCCAACAAACCTGTAAGATGGAAACATTGTATGTCCCATTATTAACTCTTCCATTGGAATTATCTTTGTTATTATTTCCCTGGCACCAGCATCCAGATGGTTAATAAATCCAAAATCTGCCCTTGTATTCCTGTTTTCCATAAGGTCTTCCAATGCACTTATATAGGATGGGTACATATGTGCAAAATACCTGGCAAACCATGAGTATATGAGTTCATCTTCATATAATGCAGGCATGTATGCAATCACAGCACCACCTGCCTGACTGGGATGTAATTCCCTATAACTGTAACAATATCCTCCCCATTCTTCTTTGCAGTTTCTACCAGTGCAGGAATATCAATGCTGTCAAAATCTGCTGCTTCATTGTTATTTATGGTTTCTGGTGTTTTTTCCACAGCTTTGGCATATTTCTTGTTAATCCTGATATTTGGGGCGATATAAGGATGCAGCATTTTCATCCTTCTTTCATATGCTTCATTTAATGTTGCAATCCCCAGTTCTTCTTTTCCACTTAAAATAGCAATCTCCTGTGCATCATGCACCAGTGCTGTGACAGAGCCTGGAATAGCCCCGCTGTGTTCATACATCCACTCCAGGATGCCATCTGTCAGTCCGGTCTTATTTTGCACATACTGGTATGAAAATACTATTTCGCAGAATTCTTTGAACTGTCCATCATATGGCATTGCATCATATTGCAGGCCAGAAGTCCTTCTTGCCATCTGTGGGTTTTGTGAAAAAAATGGGATACATTCAGGAGTCCCGCACATCATTACACTGATATTGGATGAATTTACCAGCTGCAGGACCATCCGGTAAAGCTGGCTTCCGCTTTTACTTTCTACAATCATCTGGATTTCATCTATCACAAGCACTCCTATATACAGGTTAGAAACCTGGCATACCATTTGCATGACCTGTTCAGCATTCATTGTGCTTTTCTGGGATTTCTGGAAATAATTTGTACCCAGGAATTCATCCACTTTTGACAGTATCTGTGAACAGAGGCTCCGGAAGCTGCAGTTGAATGGACAGCTTACTGTTACAACTGGAATAATTTTTCTATATGGCCCATCCACTTCCATGACATTTCCAAGCAGGCTGGTTGCTGCCTGTATGCAGGTGGTCTTTCCAATGCCAGAAATCCCAATGCAGGTAGCTGATGTCATCCCGGTGGCAGTGCCCTTATACTGGTCACTTTGGAACCCATCTTCATTATATGGTTCCACAATGCCATGATGGACAGCATTCAGCAGCCTTACAGATTCAATGGTTCCCTTTTTCTGCAGGGATATGGAAGCCATAGAATAAAGTTTGCAGTAAATCTCAGCAGCCATTTCATTTGGTATAAATATCTTGTAAATATCTGAAAGCTTTAAAAGCCTTGTCCCTGCATCCAGTCCTCGGACAGACCCATCATACTCTGGCAAAACTTTCAGTACTTCCCCTAACTCCCTGCCAAATAACATCTTTGGTAACATTTTAGAATAATCAGTCATCTTGTAACCCAGCCTCCTTTACATGGTTTATATGTCTCCTCTTCCTCTCTTCTTCTCTTGTCCCCCTGATATTTTTTACATCAGGGTCTGCCCCTGTCATGGCATTTTGCTTAATAGTCTGTATATGTGATACCAAATTTATCTCAGACTGGATACTCTGCTGCTGCTCCTTTTCAATAATCTCATTCTGTTTCTTCTTCATAGCCAGTACAGCTTCCAGGTCCTTGTTTTGGTATCTTGCTTCTACTAAATCAAATCTCGTGTACTTCCCCTCCTCAAACAGCCATACACATGATACATCAGTCCTGTCATATGCTGCTGTAACTTTCCCTCCTCCCAGGCATCTTTCAAAAAATCCTTCACAGAAATACCTGAGACCATTTACTTTTAATCCAAACCTTGAGAAACTGCCATCTGTCCTTGGCAGAAGAGTAAGTATAATCTGTTCTTTTGTAACATCCTGAAGCACATTGCATCCCCTTAAATGCTCCATTCCATACTTCCATATTGAGTTGCTGTATGGCTTTATCTCCAGTCCCAGCATCTCCTCTGTAAATGGGAAATTCCTGATAATATGTTTACTGTTATAATGGATAATACACCGGAGCAGGATTGTTTCAAACTCTTTCAATGTCAGGCAGCTTTTCTCCTTGTAGTTTCCAAAATAAGAACCCCTTTCTAAATATTCCTCTGCAACTACACCTGCACCTTTCAGGTATGGTTTGAAGAAATTTTGTATAACATCAAAGAACTTCTCCACAACCCCTTTTGCATCAGCCCTGTATGCTTCCAGATTGATAATTTTCACACCAAGCTCTGCAATTTGTCCATAGGTATTGCCAGCATAATCGCTTCCCCTGTCAGTAACTATGCAGCCTGGAAGTCCACAAGGCCATTCCTCCTCTGTAATTTCAATTCCAAATTTATGGCAATGTTCTTTTTTATTAGTGACAACATTTACCATCAATGACTGTAAACTGTATTCACCACCTTCCCATCCAAGGCTGTAGCCCAGACACAGATATGAATATCCATCAAGTAATGCAGCCAGTACTGGTCTTCCTACAACCTTGGTCCTGTCATCTGAAACAATGTATAAATCCACAATTGTACTGTCTGCCATGCCAACTCCTGGTGCTGCTGCAAATGCCTGTACATTATCTCCAATCAATACCCTGTGGTTTCTCATAAAACCTGTTTTGCCTTCCCTTGAAATGTAATAGCTCATATATTTTTTATTCTTTGCATACCAGTACCTGAACTGGTTAAATGATGGATACCCTTCTGCCAGTACACCATTGCTGTCAGTATATTTTTCCTTTAGCATTAACTTATAAGCAGTATTTAAAGAATGTTTTTTCCGGCTGTAGACATATTTATTTACAGCATACCGAATATTCTTTTCATCTTCTGTCATAGGTTTTTCTTTTGTAATCCTGTGTTTTCGCACCAGTGCAGATATAGAATTATATGCCAGGTACATTTTCAGATAATTCCTTACTGTCTGTTTTGTGATTCCATGCTCTTTTGCTGTCCTTTCTATCATCTGTGCCCGGATTTTTTCATCTTCAAGGCATCCAAGGACTGGTGCTATAATAGTATATCTCTTCCTTGCATCATTCCTCTCTCCTGGCTCTAATTCCTCTTCTGGCACAATTTCCATGCCATGCAGTTCCAATAACTCAGCTTCTGTACTGGAAACATAATCCTCAAACTCAGATGCTTCACACCATCTTGGCATAGTCCCCTTCATCCCATAACATGGGATATACAGTACCCCAGTCCCTTCTTCTGCCAGTATCCTTACGATATGTTCACCTTTTTTCAACAGTTTGTTTTTCTTCATCCACTGCCAGCCTCCAATTCTCTTTTTTTATGCCATGTCCTAACCAGTATTTCCTGCTCTGCTGCAATAATTCCGCATGGGATGGTCTTTTTAACATGTTCCTGTAACAGCATTCATAAACTACAACCGTATCATCTTCCATAGTACATACAATGTCAGATGTATATTCACTTCCATCCATAGAAACATTACATCTGATTTCCTTAACATCTTCGTCTTCTGAAAGTATATCCACCATCCGACTTTGCAGTGAATCATAGGTCTTACAGACTCCTTCACATTTAGGTACACTCCTCTTCTCGCATCTTCCTTTATAATTCTTTTTTCTCATGAAAAATGTACCTCCTTCCCTTTTGGATTTTTATTAAATTTCATGAGACAATTCATGAACCTTCCTATCGGTCTGGTATTTCTGCTTTTTCTAATACCAAAAAACTTAAGGCAGGAAGGTTGCTATATTCCAGCAAACTTTCTGTATCCCTATTATGCCATACAAAAAATTCATTATATTTTGCAAAAATAACCTTTTGCCAGGTATAGCAATATGGCTATCATAGTATATACCAGGCTGCCATCACTCTGAGAACAGTTTCCAAATATGCATATTAAAATGGCCAGTACAAATTTATGTTGTTTATTGCAGGATATTGTCGTATACTGGGTGAAGTACATATCCAACACAAAACTTTAGGACACCAGGAGGGCAATAATGAAAGATTATCTTCTATATGTAGATGAAACAAAACCCAGCAGCACCCAGCCTTATTTCTGTTTTGCAGGAATCGCTGTTGAAAGGCTGTATTACGAAAAAACTCTGATCCATGATGTGAATGCCCTGAAAATAAAACATTTCGGAAAGTCTGATATAGTGTTCCATTTTTCTGACATGAAAAAGAACCGTGGCGGTTTCTCTGCTTTGCAGGATACCACATTAAGAAACAGCTTCTGGCAGGATTATGTTAACCTGTTAAGCAATGCCAGCTTCGATATTTTAGGGATATATTTTAATGATGAAAAGATGAAATATATGCAGCATGGAAAATCAAAAAATAACTATAATATCGGATTCCATGCACTGCTTGATAATTTTATGCATTACCTTACCAGCCATGATGCATATGGGCAGATTTGTGTTGAATCAAGAAGTTTCAATGAAAACAGGTTCTTATTTGATGTGTTTTATAAATACCAACAGAATGGTTCCATCTATTTTTCGGAAAATGATATCAGGCAGCATCTTTCTTCAGTTGGATTTATCGTTAAAGGCGATAACTGCATTGGCCTGCAGCTGGCAGACCCTGTGCCATCACAAATGATGAGGTATAAATCAGGGTATAAAAAAGATTTTTATGGGCTGTATAACACCCTCAGCTCAAAACTGTACAATGCTGGCACAGAATATGAAAATATACTGGGTATAAAAAATATTTTAGAATAAATCTTGACATTATGGGATATATTTTATATAATCCATAGTATCATAATATTGGTGTGACCAAGAAGTATGATAGCCGAATGATAGAGGTGTAACCTTGAAGCATAAAGGCATATATGGGATTTGTTAATGAAATAGGAGCAGGTGTGACCTGTTCCTATTTTTTAGGTTTGGTATACTCCGCAACACAACTCTGTACACAGACCCATAAAAACATCTATATACATTCTGTACATGATGTCTGTAACAACATATATATTCCCTGCTATGTTCGGTCCGGCATAGCAGAATAATAAAAAACTGGAAAGAAGGTTGATATGAAAATTTTATTCTCAGAAATTTTTCGTGTATATAAAAAAGCACCCATTAAAATTACTTTTATCTGGCTATTAGATGTACTGGAATCCTTAATAATCATTTCTGACCCTTATATCATTGGAAATTGCATTGATTGCTTATTAAAAAAAGATTTCTTCTGGCTGGTCATATTGATAATTATTAATATAGTTTTCTGGCTGTCACAAACTGCAAATAATTTTTTTGATACAAAGATATACAGCCACATTATAGAAGATGAAAGCTATTGCTATTATTCCAAAATGATACAGACAGATGCAGACTCCTCACTTATAAGTGCCAGGCTGGATTTAATAGATGAAATCCCAAATTTTTTGGAAATACATTTTTTTGAAATATTAAACATTATAGGTGGAATTGCTGCTTCACTGCTTTTTCTATACTTTAATTCTACCTTATTTGTCTTTTCCTTCTCAATAATAAGTGTTGCATTAATTCCTGCCGTTACATACCGTTACCAAAAAGGAATAGTTGAAAATAACAAGCAGCATAAAAATCTGGAGGAGGAACGGATGAACCAAATTGCAGGCAGGGATAAACTGGCATATAAAAGATATATACAAAATCTCTTGAAGATTAGTATATCAAACTCCGATTTAGATACAAAAATATTTTTTGTGGCTAATTTTCTTCAAATGATGCTTTTATTTTTTTCAATATTGTCGATTACTAATATAAGTAATTTCACCAGTGGGCTCTTATTTTCCACTGTAACTTATATAGAAATGTTAAATGGGTATGTCAGTGACATAAATGGCAACCTGATTTTATTACATGACTTGAAAGAAACTACATATCGCCTAAAGGAGGAAACTTATGATGAATTATAGAGATGAATTTAAAAACATTATAGAAAATATTAAAATTAACCAAACAACCCCACCAGAAGAATTTAATAACAGCATGCAGCCTATGATACAATTTATTCAAAAAAATATTCCTGCGGCATTATATAAATTCAGGGAGTGTACAGAACATAACTTAGATGCTTTTGACAAAAATGAAATATGGCTGTCAAAAGCATCCAACTTTAATGATTTGCATGACAGCCTTTTATTCTTTGATAAGACTGCAATGTTAAAACAAGCACAGCAGAGACTTTCTCCCGAAAATATCCCAGCCATATTTGAGTATTTAAAACAATCCCCAGCAATTATAGGCCAATATAATTTTACAAACCCTGATATACATACAGCTATAACAGATAAATTAAATACTTTGGACAATCAGACATTCTCCAACATGATCCAACAGTTAAGCTCTAATATTGACATGTTTTTGGAGTCATATTTCTGCAATCTTAAAAATGAAATCAGAAATCGGACAAAAATGGCTTGCTTTTCCGAAAATATCAAATCCCCATTAATGTGGGCCCACTATGCAGATAACCACAAAGGTTTTGCAATAGAATATGATTTCAGGGGAAATGATATTTCGCAATGTGCCAACTGCCGGAATCGTTCATGCAACAATATCAAATGGGCTGCCATTTATCCTATGATTTATTCTGATACCCGGTTTGATGCTACACAATATGGAAAATGGTATATAGAGCACTGTATGAAAATATATCTTGGCATTAGAGAAGAAACAGTTTTTGATGATGAATTCCTGTTTACAAAAGTCGCACTGCATAAGTCTAACGACTGGGAGTATGAAAAAGAATGGAGAATCATATGCTCAACACCCAATACTGCTACAGAACAAAAAGACTGTTATCCAATCAAAAAGAAACCAGTAGCAGTTTACCTTGGCAGCCAGATTTCTGATATTCATCGTAAAATACTGACACATTTTGCTGATGCAAACGGAATTGCAATATTTCAGATGTATGTTGATGATTATGCATCCAAATATGAATTGAATTATAATCCCCTTTAAACAAGATGGGAACATAGCAGTCCAATAATTGTCCAGCCTATGTTCCTGCTTTTTATTTGCTAACCCTTTCAGGCTCATATATCACTCAATCCTTTCCCAACTTAAAAAAAACATGGGGCAAACTTGGGAAAATACAGACCTCTAATTATCCAAAAAGGCTCTTAAACCTTGAAAATAAAGGACTCCCAAGTTTCCAGGAATCATGAAAAAACTTGGGGATTCCATCCCAAACTTGGGAAAACCAAAGAAATCTGTAGTATATCCTTTATTAAAATCTTTCTGCAAGATTCCCTTAAAATCCATCAAACCTATATAAACACTGCATTTCTGTACAACTTTCGTCATACCCTGCTTCTACATCATATCCCTGCCATCCCCCAACTTATTCCCAGCTTTCAAATATATGAGCCAAAACTTGGGAAAATACATATGCATGGTTATCTCAAAAAGCCTGAAACTCCCAGAAATATGGTATTCCCAAGTTTTTGAAACCTAGGAAGAAACTTGGGGATTCCATCCAAACTTGGGAAAATCCCAGAATTACAGCTTCTATACAATAAAAAAGCAGCATGGTATTATAGATTTTTACTTCCATATAACAGACTTTTTGTTTTATAAACCATAAATATCAAAATAATCTTCAAAATATATTTTGCTTGTACTGAAAATACACCAAGAAATAATTCCCATAAATTTCTTCTTCCCATCTTTTTTCACTTTCCCAACTTTTTCCCAAGTTTTCATAAATTTTCCCAACTTTTTAAAAAAATGGACGAAACTTGGGGATTTCCCCAACTTTGGGGCAAAACTTGGGAAAACCAATTTTAAGCAAAAAGCCTGTAAAGCCTTACAAAATAAGGACTTACAGGCAATATCTCTTTACCGGCTTTTCATTTTCCCAAGTTTCAACTCCATTTTCACTATGTTCATGCAAATTTGTTTTTTGCTGGTTTACAAAAAATATTTTTTGCTCACTATCCATCTACACCAACAAAAAAT
>VSNJ01000037.1 GCA_009774235.1 Lachnospiraceae bacterium | reverse complement strand
AGATGTTTATAAGTGACAGCTGAAGATGATTCAGTTATTATAACTGATTATGTTGCTAAAGAAACAGGCAAAGATATTGGTGATAGTATAGAAGTTGATGTAGATAATAAAAAATTATCATTAAGAATCATAGGAAAATATAATGGTAAGCTTTGGAATAATGGAAGAAATTTATTTGTAAAGCCTAAAATAATAAAAAAAGGATTAAATATCAAGGAAGCTACAAGCATTGCATTTAATATAGTTGGCGAGCCTGACACAGCTGAAAAAGAGTTTAAAGGCGTCCTCTCTGATTTTGGAGTTACATATTTGTCAAAAGAAGATATTATGAAAGTAAATGAAGCAAATAATCAGCAGATCGTTACTCTTCTTGGTATATTTGCTATAATTGCTATGATTGTAGCTTCAATCGGTATATTCAACAACATTACTATTTCATTTCAGCAGAGAAGAAAAGAATTTGCCGTCATGTCTTCAGTAGGTATGAACGCAAAGAAGCGTAAAGGACTTGTGCTTGCAGAGAATATGTATTGTGTGGTTATTAGTATCGCATTATCTATTCCGTTTACCATTCTTGTTATTAAGCTTATGTCAAAAGTTTTGATTGTCTTGTCTTTGCCATGGTCACTTATATTTGATTGGAGTTCAGTTCCGATATATTCTGCTGTTCTGGCAGTAGTAATATTCATTGCATCACTCTCAACAATGAAGAATAGCAAGAAGATAAACGTTGTTCAGGAACTTAAATATGAATAATAGATATGGAGGATAAATATAATGAGCGTTATTGAAGTAATAAATGTTAACAGATCTTTCCAGAACGGAAAAGAAATAGCACACGTATTGAAAGACATCAATCTTAACGTTGAACAGGGAGAGTTTGTTTCAATTATGGGACCTTCCGGAGGCGGTAAATCAACCTTCCTCTATCTCCTTGGAGGACTTGATATGCCTTCATCAGGTTCTGTTAAGATCAACAATGTTGACCTAAGCACACTGAAAGATAAGGAGCTTTGTAAGCTCAGAAATGAAGAAGTAGGATTTGTTTTTCAGTTTTATAATCTTGTACCAAATCTTAATATTGAGGATAATATCGCACTTCCGCTTATGATAGCAGGAAAGAGCAAGTCCGCCTATAAGGATAAACTTGATGAATGCCTCAAAATAATCGGTATGGAAGATAAGAGAAAGCTTACTCCAAGAGAGCTTTCCGGTGGTCAGCAGCAGAGAGTTGCTATTGCAAGAGCACTTGTATTTGATCCTAAGATAATGTTCCTTGACGAGCCTATTGGTAACCTTGATTCTAAGACTGGTCTCAAAATAATGGAGCTTTTTCGTGAGATCAACCAGAAGTATGGTAAAACTATCGTGCAGGTTACTCATTCTGCTGAGTCAGCTCAATACGGCACAAAGCTTGTAAAGCTTGTTGACGGTCAAATTACAGATATAGAAAAAATCAATCAATAACTTATTGTAATCCAAAAATAACAACAATATAAATTTATAGAATGGTAAATTTAATTTCCAAGCGTGGGGTCTAAATCCACCGTCTTTAGGCGGTACGGCTTAAGCTGTCTTTTAGGAAAAGTAAATTATGGTATACTGTGTGCGGGAGGTTGGCAATGGGCTTGTAATCCTGAAAGGGAGCGTGGGGACAGCATATGTGGGCAAGAGGATACTTTTGTGGAACAGTAGGAGAAGTAGATGAGAAAACGATAAAAGAGTACATTGAAAACCAGGGAAGGCAGGAAATGAATGAAAACTTTAAAATAGAAGGGGAGGATTAACTGTTTCAGCAGGTTTCTTCAGCTGACTTTAGTCAGAAAAAAACAGGTTTTAGCCTGCAAAGCGACTTTCAGTCGCAAAGTTTGGGCTTTAGCCCGAAATACCCTATCGGCTTTTAATCGGTGGTAGTTAAGTTCAAATAGGTTACAACCCAAATATTAAATATAAAATAGGATGATTATATATGTTGTTTTCAGATATTATAATGAAAAATAAAATTTATAGTGAAAATTCTTTTTCAAGAACCGACGTAAAATACGGTCTGCTTGATGTTATAGGTCAAACACCGTTAGTTTTATTGAATGATCTGTTTAAAGATGATAATAAAACAATTGATTTATATGCAAAATTAGAGTATCTAAATCCAGGTGGAAGTGCAAAAGACAGAAGCGGATACAATATGATGCTTAGTGCATTACAAAATGGTAAGATCGATCAAGATAGCGTTATTATTGAATCAAGTTCTGGTAATCTTGGTATCGCACTAGCACAGGTTTGTCTTTTAATGCATCTAAGATTTATTTGTGTTGTTGATGTAAAAACAACTGAATCAAATAAAAGGCTATTAAAGGCGTATGGTGCAGAAATAGATTGTGTTAATGAACCTGATACGGAAACTGGCGAATATTTATTGGCAAGGATTAAACGTGTTAATCAGCTCCTTAAAGAGATCCCCAATAGCTATCGTCCAAATCAGTATGCTAATATATATAATCCGAAGGGACATCGGCCAGCAATGGAAGAGATCATTGATTCACTTGGCTTTGCACCGGATTATATATTCTGTGCAGTTAGTACCTGTGGTACTATACGTGGATATAGCGAGTATATCAAGGAGCACAATCTTCATACAAAGGTGATAGCAGTTGATGCCGTGGGAAGCGTTATATTTGGTACAAAGCGTGAAAAACGCCTTATCCCGGGACATGGCGCAGCGGTCGTTCCTGCACTGTATTATGATGGTATAGCAGATGATTTCATTCAGGTCACAGATAGTGACTGCGTAATTGGATGCAGAAAGTTCCTCAAGAGGGAAGGTATTTTTGCAGGCGGTTCTACTGGTGCAATCGTTAGAGGAATGGAAAAATATATGGACAAAATTCCAGATGGTTCATCAGTTGTTTTCGTTGTTCATGATCGTGGAGAACGTTATCTTGATACAGTTTACTCAGATGAATGGATAAGTGAAAAATTGGGATTTAATATTAATGAAACCGAGGATTAGAAAATGAAAGAAATAAAAATTATTAAAGCAAATGATATATCTTCTATTCTGGAAAAAAAAGAAAAAGAAATCATGGAAATAGTTGCAAATGCATATGTTGAACATAAGTATGGTATAAGTTCGCTTCCACATTCAATTTTTCTGAGATTTCCTGAAAATAAGAGAAATCGAATCATAGGACTTCCGGCATATCTTGGTGGAGAATATAATGTTGCAGGAATGAAGTGGATATCTTCTTTCCCGGCAAATACAGAAAGAAATATTGAGAGAGCATCAGCTGTTCTGCTTATGAATGAACTGGACACAGGTCATGTAAAAGCTATTCTGGAAAGTTCAATAATCAGTGCAAAGAGAACCGCTGGAAGTGCAGCTATTGCAGCTAAGTTACTCCATTCAAATAAAAACGAAGATACAATCGGATTTGTTGGATGTGGAAGAATCAACGAAGAAATGTATCGTTTCATGAGAGTTGCTTTCCCTGCGCTGAATAAGATAATTATTTATGATTTGAGCGTTGAAAGAGCAAAGGAGTTTTTAGAAGTAGTTAAGCTGATTGGTGAAATCAAAACTGAAATTGTAAACTCTGTTTCAGAAGTCTTGGCTGCTGCTCAGCTGACTATTTTTGCAACAACTGCTGGCGAACCTTATGTGTTTGATATTGCAGAATGCAACGAAAAATCAACTATCCTTAACATTTCACTTCGTGACTTTGATCCGGAAGTTGTTCTTAAATGTGATAATGTTGTTGATGATCTTGATCACGTTTGCCGTGAGAATACTTCAATTCATCTTACAGCTAATAAGACTGGAAATATTGGTTTTGTTCGCTGTGGAATTGCTGATGTTATAAAGAATAAGCAGCCTGGCAGAATTGGCGGGAAGCCAGTAATGTTCAGCCCATTCGGACTTGGTGTTCTTGATCTTGCATTAGGCAAATATGTACTTGCAAAGGCTGATAGAAATGGAATAGGAACTGTTATGGAGAATTTTCTTCCATAATTATTAATCCAATTATATAGGATCTCTATTAAAAATATAAGGAGAATATTTTATGAATAATGGTCATTCTTATGTAGTAAAATATAAAGACATGGTACTTAAAGCACATCCTTTAAGAGCTGAAGAAGTACCTGAAATTTTTGATTTTATGAGTGCTGTAAAATTTAACGATGAAAATTACAAAGCGCTTCTTGGGGTTGGATGTGAATCACAGTTTAGAAAAAAGGGAGCTTTAGTTGAAACGTCCGAAAGCTTGCTTTGGGATGCAGTAAAACATCCTGAAAGATATACATCGATGGGAATCTGGAATGAAGATGGAACCCCAGAATCATTTATTATAGCTGAAAATGAAGATTTTGAAAAAATGATTTCAAAAAACAATTTATTTTTTAAAGAAGGCTTTGAAGATAAGTGGGATGAACTGTGCTCTGCAAAAATGAATCATACACTCATGTATAAAGGTGATATGAGGGTCAAGCCTAAAAGCAAAGTCGGAAAATGCTTTTTTATAATGTTTTATCTTTTTTTGAAAGACGCAATCGATAAAGGCTTCAGATTTGCTACAAGTGAAGTCTTTGATATAATAGGATATTGTGAAAACGATATATGGCATGATATTGATGTATATAACGAAATATCTTTCAGAGCACAGGTCAAAGGAATAAAGGCTACATACATTGCTGATGGTCCGGCCAAAGAAAAAGAAATAGGAAAAGATATAAAAATAAAATATTATTCTAAAATACTTAGATACGATTTCCTTGCTTCTTATAAATATATTGAAAAAGGAATCAAATTTTTAAATTTAACAATTACAGAAGAATGAGTTGATGGCTTGGTAAATAATCTCTGTAAAAATGAAAATTTTATAAAATATTAGTTAAATGCACAGACTGCCGCTATAGACCACCGCCATATGCGGTGGTCTGTCTATATCAGAAAACCACTTGGAAAGCGGGGAAATCAGAGTTAATATGCTTACATTGCGGTTTCCGTTTGTGCCGCCTTGTGGGGCATCCGCGCATATATCGGACAAAAAATGAAAAACTTTAGACTTATTTTAGAAATTTTTGGAAATTCTGTACTGTGTTTCTGCCTTTCGTTCCCAAAAAGTAGCCGTTTGGTTCCCTTCGCCCGAAAAACGTAAAATTTCTGCCGATATAAGAAGTGAATGCCTATATGGATTTTGGATATTGCAGTTATGGATGACGAAAAAGTGATCAGGGAGCATATATGCAGGCTAGTGGAAGAACAGAAGCCGGAAAGCCGCGTAGAGGCCTATGCCACAGGCGAGAGGCTGTCCGCATTGGGAAAATGTTTTGACATCGTTTTCCTTGACATACAGATGGAAGGCATGGAAGGCATAAAGGCAGCTAGGAGCCTGCGGGAAAAGCAGGGGGATACTGTGCATAGGTGTGAACTTAAACAAACAATTCTGGTAAAATTGTTGTATGGAACTCATCATTCTGGTTTTTTTGGTACTGTTTTTTCCTTGCCAGGTAATGTGAATAATTTTTATCTGTAAAATCAATAAACTGTTCCCAGGGCAGACATAAAATTTCCTTTACCTGCAGAAAAGAAATTTTGCATTTTTCATAAAGGGAACAGTTTCCCCTTTTCCTGCCAGGAACATGTGCCTTTCTGATACTGCCCATATTACCAGCCACAAAAGGACTTCTGTTTCTGCATGGCTGGTACTTCCTGCTTTTAAAGAAGTAACAGAAAAATTCTGTTTAAAACGTTTAAATAAAAGTTCCACCTGCCAGCGGCTTCTGTACAGGTGCAGGATTTCTCCGCCACAGTATCCTCCACCAGGGATGTAATTACACCCACCCAGCACAAAACAATGTACGGTTTGCTATTTCTTGGTGTTTTCTTAAGGCTGTCTTTTTTTCGTTTTTTTGCTCTTTTTGTTGGTTCTTCTGGCATTTTCCCAGCAATGGCATGTACAAATGTAGTCTTTTCCCTGTATTTGCAGAAACCAAAGACATCCACCGTTTTTTTGCCTTTTTTCTGCTTCTTTTAACAGGTTTATTAAAGAAATTTTATTCCCGTCTGCATCATAAAGGCAGAAATTCTTTGGTGTGATACACAGAATGGCATCTGCCTGCTGTTCCTATGCATAAATGTAATTATGTGCTGTCCCATATCCTGCATCTGCCATTACAAGGACCATCTTTTTTTATAGAAAAATGCGTAAGGGACTCTGCTGTATGTTTGTCTGTAACTTTTACTTCATATGATGCAAGGGCGGCAAAAAGGTTTGCTGTTGAAAGGATAGAATGTGCGGGTACAGTTATAAGAAGAAAAGGGGGAGGTAAATGATGGAGGACACATTGCCCCTGCACTATGTAAATTGTAACAGAGTACAGTATAGATATGGAGTAAAATACATGAAAGAAAAATATTGGAAAATACACAAGGTTAGGGTATTAAAACGACTGGAATTTAAAGGTTGCCATACTAAGAGGGTGTATCGTAGTGAAGCAAAATCTTTGTTGCGGCACATCCTCTTTTTTAATGTCGGATTTAGAGTGTTGGTCGGTTTTTATCATGTTTTTTGCCGGTTATTTCCTGCTGCATCGGAGTCCGGTCAAGGTATCGGTTAAGGTTATCCAGTTTCCGGGTAAGGGTTGTAATGTCTTTCTCAGTAGACTGGTAGGTTTTTCGCAGGGTTTCTTTTTTGGAATAGAGTACATTGTAATCACTGCGGAACTTTTCAACATCAAGGTTTTTCGTGTCAATACCAAGACGTTTCAGCATATTTTCCGCACCGTCATGGAGAATAAGTTCCGTTTCGTGCTGGCGAAAATATCTGTCCTTATCTTTTGATTTTTGATAACTGATATGGTAGATACGGTTGGTTTTATACTGCTCTGCATACTTTAGCACCTGCCTTAAATCCTTTAGCTGATGTTCCGTTTCCACAAGGCTTTCCCGTGCGGTTTTTACAAGTGCAGACTTGGCGGCAATCTGCTTTTCAAGCTCTGCGACAGAGTCTGCCTGACTGTAACTTGCGGAGGCAATTTTTAGGTTTTGAATGTCAAGTCCAATGTTTCAGACCGAGGCTTTTCGCAAACTTATCCCCTGTGGTGTCAATGAGATTTTTCTTTGAATAATCTTTGACAAGGGCTTCTTCCTGACAGGGAACGGAACACGCTTTTTATCTTTTGTAAGTACCTTTTCCTCAATGCGCTCCTTTATCCGTTCTTTGGTGTATTCAGTACCTAAAGACTTTGCGCTGTCACGGACAAAACGTTCCCTGTCCAAAGGACGGAAAGAGATAAATTTATGGGCTTTTTCCCGAAGTCTGTGCCTTTGACTTCGTAGCCTTTTGCTAGGTTCAGCTCAATGCAGTTCTCATAAATTGTGGCAGTTTTTATGGCTTCGTCAATGTCAGACTTTAACTGCTCTTTCCATGCAGAACCGTTTTTAGCAGCCTGCCATTCCTTGTAGGTTTTTACTTTGGATGCGCCTTTTGCAGACAACAGTTTTTCACTCGGAGTGATGACGGACAGTTCATGTTCCCGACAGAGGTTATCACTCAGATTGCGGATGTTGTAGTAGGTCTTTTTGCAGTCATGATACTTCTCATGATTGACGTTATCGGCAGCGCAAAAAATGATGTGGTTGTGGACGTGTCCTTTATCTATATGGGTGCTGACAACGTATGAGTATTTTTCTTCTAAAAGTTTGTCTGCAAGCTCCACGCCTATCTGGTGGGCTTCCTTATAAGAAACCTTGCAGGGAAGAAAAGACTGTATCAGATGGTAGGCTTTGTTTTTATCGGACTGGCTGGTTTTTGACAGGGCAAACTTGAAATCATAGGCGGCAGTTTCGGGATTGCACCCATAAGAAGAAATCAGTATGCTCTCATCGGTTTTGGCAGGGTTGCAGATGTAGTCTACTGTTTTATTGACGGTTGCTGTGATAGCATGGATTTTTGTGTATGCCATACCTGTTTCATCAGCTCCTTTACTTCTTTTACATCGGCTTTATATACGTTGCTTGTGGCGTTCATGCGCTTTGTTATCTGGTTTAAATTGTTCCCGGTTTTAGCAAGTACAGCATTGAATTCCCACAGTTCCGTGTAATCAATGTCATAGACATAGCCATACAAAATCAGATGCCGCAGAAAAGAGGATTTGCTTTTCATTCCCGACGCTTTTTGCTTTTGCGTGAGGATATAATCTTCGTCCCCGCTTAGATAAAGCTGTACCGATATTTTTCGTTCTCTGTTTGGCATTTGAAATTTTTTTTCTTTGAATTGGGGTTTTGAAAATGTGGTTAATTATGCCGTATTCGGCGGTTTGTTTTTTGTCAAAAACGGTCAGTTCTGCTTTGGCAGAGCGGAATGGTTTTTATGCTTTTAGAGGGTCAGGGGGATATGTCTTCTGCAAGCCAATTTCTGCAAGTTTCCACTTGTAAGAAACTTGGGAAAATTGTGCCTGTGTCATGACACGGACAGAGCTTGTTATTCGTGGCAAATCTCCCGTAGGGGATTTGCGTGCTGTGCGAGCTTAGGCGAGCGTCTTACAACACATAAGGGCATTACCGCCCGTCTTTTGTAAAGCCTTTCGATGTTTGGGCTGTAAGAGGGTTACTTTGGCAAATAAAGAACTGCCATAACCAGAACAGGGCAGAGTTGCCCTGTTTCAGCTCATAGCAGTTTGAGTGTCTGTTGATAGAGTTTTGATTTTATCTAATAAAAATTTTATCAGGCAGCAGAAGGAAAGTCAACAAAAGATAGCAGGAAAAACTGAATCTGAAAAATGCTCAAAAAAATTTGAGGAATTGGTACAGAAAAATCATACCAATTGCCAATAGAATGAGATTAAAAATTCGTAGGAAGGAGGTAGAGCATGAATGCAGCTGAGCGTAGGAATGAGATAATCAGTATTCTGATTGTCTGACATCACGCAACGACAAAAGAACTGGCAAGCGAATTTGATGTAACTGTTGGCACGATAAAAAGCGACATTTAGGCTCTATCCTTTGCGTATCCAATCTATACGAAGTTGGGTGTTGCGGGTGGAGTTTTTATGGGAGGTCATTATAATCCGCATGTCAATTCCTTAATGCCAAAGGAATTGGAAACCTTAAAGGAAGTATATGAAGAAGCAGAGGACAGGCACAAAGAAGTCCTTACACAAATTTTACATAAATACGAATCCGATAAGCTGGAGATTTAACCTTGTCATTCCGCTAAAGCACATAATCTTTACAGAACCGTTCATAGCAGACGGAGAGTGATTATGTGCTTTTTGGGCTGATAAGTCCAGAAATGATTTTATCTAAAACGGACAGAAAAATTTGTCCAGGTGTACCTTGAAAATTGAATATGCAAATACATATGGGACGTGTGGGATATACGGACACGCCAAGAGCTGTCTGCTTTCATTTTTGTGTGGAAGTGTATACGAGGGAATATCGAAATCTGGTATTGAAGTTAAGGTAGTGAGCGATGAATGTCCGGCAAAAAGTGTAGCAGGTACATGAGGCAATGAGGCATATCTTTAATAATGATACTTTCAGTTATTCGGTCAATATAGAATGACGGTGCGATGCCAATGTGGACAGTGTAATGAGCTGTCACTCGTATGTGTTTTTTGAAAAGAATTGGAGAGAAATTTTGTCTGCTGATTAGAGCCGAAGCAAATAGCTTCTATTGTCATTAGCGGATAACTTTATCGCTAAAATACACCATTAGGAGGAAAAGAAAATATGTCCGAAAAATTTCAGAATAAAAAGAGATTTGTAAGATATAAAGAAGGAACTAAGCTCTATGGTTTATGCCAAAGCACTTTTGAGAAAAGGGCAAAAGAAGCAGGTGCAACATATAAGGTTGGAAAAGCTGTGCTTGTAGATTGCAAAATTTTTGAAAAGTATCTGGAGAGTTTTTGCATACCTGCAAAATGAAACCGGGAATGGGAAAGTAAGAGTTACTCATGTGCCGAATAGTTTTTTATTCGTATTACGAAAAATACTTGACATATCGTATTACGGAAAATATAATGGTATGTAGATGTAGAGAGGAGTGTGCCTATGGGAAAGAGAGGGCGTCCGAAATCGGATGTTATAAAAGAGCGTATCGTAACCATAAGGATGTCTGACGCAGAATACCACACTCTAAAGGAATACTCTGACAAACATCAACAGACTATAACAGAAACTATCAAAACGGGAGTTGACTTATTGTATAAAACTCGTAAGTAAGGTACAAGATTTCTTCTTTCCTAACAAGAAAGGAGTGGCTATGGCTAAATCACGAAAGGACAATAAGGGACGAGTATTGCGGAATGGGGAAAGCTACAGTAGTTCAGATGGAAAGTATCAATATGCCTATGCTGATGAAACAGGAAAGAGGCGATACATTTACTCTAAAAATCTAACTACGCTTCGCCAGAGGGAAGAACAGATATTACGGGATAAACTTGATGGGATTGACAGTGGGCAGGCTAAGAACCAGACATTGAATGACGTTTTTGATAAGTATATGGCAACACGGAAAGATTTGGCGGAAAGGACTTTTGCGGGATATATGTATCAGTATAATGAGTATGTCAGAAAAGGAATAGGAAACCGGAAAGTCAAAGACATCAAGTATTCGGATGTTTTGCTATTTTATAAAAAACTGATGGAAGAATCAAATCTTAGCTATGGAACAATTGAATATCTTCAAAGGGAATTACACCCTGCATTTGAAATGGCAGTCAGGGATTGTGGCATCAGAACGAATCCGGCATATAATGTGTTGGGACAGTTAAAGAAACAGACAGGTGCTAAGAGAGGTGTAAGGAATGCCTTAATGCCGGAACAACAGGCAGCTTTTCTTGATTTCATGGACGGTCACCCTGTGTATGGTCACTGAAAACCAATCTATACCTTTTTTATAGGAACAGGGGTGAGGGTTGGTGAATTGAGTGGTCTAACCTCGAAAGATATTGATATAGAAAATGGGGTTATTACAGTTGACCATGCAGCGGTTTATTTTGCGGGCAAGATGAATAAATCCCAAAAAAGGATATATATTTCAACCCCAAAGACAGATGCAGGTATCCGTAAGATTCCAATGGTGAAGGAGGTGCGTCAGGCACTAAATGAAATTAAGCAGTATCAACATGACAATGGGATTTTTTGCAAAATAGAAATTGATGGATATACAGACTTTATATTTCTAAACCGCTTTGGATGGGTGTTTTTGCAACGGGATTTGGACAGGGAATTAGAGCGCATTATTGATGTGTATAATGATGCTAAGCTTCACGAAGCGAAAATGAAAAACAGAGAGCCTCTTATTTTACCACATTTCACTTGCTATAGTCTGCGTCATACATTTTGCGCAAGATTTTGTGAGAACGAGAGTAATTTAAAAGTAATCCAGTCGGTGATGGGACACGTTGATATTGCAACTACAATGAATATCTATGCCGAAGTTTCGGAGGCTAAGAAAAAGACTTCAATGGAGGCATTGGCAGAAAAGATGGTTTTGTTTTCTTAATAATAAATATGGAAGAATCCTTTAAGGCATTCATATTTATTGCGGATAGAAAAAGTACAACAAATTTGGTGGAAGTACATCAAAAGTACATCAAATTTCGTCTGAATGATACTGAATAATACCTTAAACGGATGATTGTAGAAATACAAAATACTCGATAATACCTGATAATAAGGTATAATTAGGATTGTGTGTATCATTATGGAGGAGAAACAGACAATACTTGCATTAGGTGCTGGTGCATCAACAAAACTGTACCATGCCTGCCGTAAACAGGTTGAAAGAATTGAGAATGTTAAGAACGCAGATGATTATATCAGACGTATTGATGAGATGATTGGCAGAAAGAAGAGTATTTATGGCAGACTATATAAAGAGAATAGTGGAAAGTGATGTACTTCCGTGCCATGTAAAAGAGGTGGTGTGTGAAGAAATGCATCATGCGGTTGAAGTAAGCAATCTTGCGGTAATGATTGCGGAAGAACTTGGGGAAACCCCTGCTTTTTGTGATGATTTGTCTATAGCTGGAATCTTGCATGACATAGGCAAGATGAAACTTACAAAATATATTTATTCGGAAGAGGATACTCTTGTAATTGAACATATGAAATATGTCAGGCAACATTCATTATATAGCTATAAAATTCTTATGGAGGCAGGCTATCCTGATAATATTTTAAAAGCTGTGTATTACCACCATGAGAATTATGATGGTTCAGGCTATCCAGACAGTTTAAGAGGGGAGAAAATACCATGGATGGCAAGGATTCTAAGGACATGTGATGTATTCGCAGCACTTACAAGTGACAGAAGTTACAGAAAGGCATTTGATGTGGATACTGCTGTGGAAATAATGATAGATGAGGTTGCAGACTATGATATGAAAGTTTTCCTGGCATTCCAGCGTATACTACATAATGGAAGATTTAAGGGGACAGAGAGCCTGAGGAACAATATAACTTCTCTCCAGATGGAGCACCTGGCACTTTTTGAGAGGGAAGCAGCAATATAAACAAGTTATAATTTCCAGTTATCTTTATATTTTACAGATTGCGGTATAACGCTGTTTCAATGTCCCATTAAACATTTTCCATCCAGGGGCACGCTTACGCTGCGATGGAAACGCAGCAGTGCATAGAATCTGAAAGAACCAGATTCAAGCACTGGCGTTTCCAAAGCGCCCCTGTCACGGAAAATGTTTAACTGGGACATTTGAAACATGCTGTATATAGGAATATTTGTACAATAAAAATATATCAGCAATTATAACTAGTTTTCCATCCAAACAAAAATTGAAGTTTAAATTTTCATAGATTGAAAATATGGGAAAACAAGCTTTGTAAGATTGGGTAGAATACTAATATTCCACCAGGTGCAATGTCATTTAATTAAGCAAAACTTAGCAAATAAAAGGTTCATGGGTTTTTGAAAATTAAATTTACACAAAGACTATATTGCACTGGCAAGTTCCAAATATTTTACCAAAAAGCAGCTGTTATGGATACGCTGGTGCTTAAGCCTTGTTCTTTAAGGCTTTATGCACCACCTGGTATCCATCCAAGCGCAAGCGTGCTGCTGGTGGTAAAATATTTGGAATTGCCAGTGCCAATAAATTTGTAAAATATTTAATTTTCAAAAACCCATAAGTCCATTATTTAATATGTTTGTGGATTTATGGCTGGATAATATAAAAAATTTATGAAACATAAATGTATTGGCATATGTTTCTTGATATATTCCTGATTTCGTTGTATTATGTAGATTATGCAAATAAAATGTTATAAAACAGTGCTGGAGGGAAGATTATGGCTGAATCAATGAGAGGCATGAAGCGCACATGCAGATGTGCAGAACTTAGTGAGAAGAATATAGGGGAAGAAGTTACTGTAATGGGATGGGTGCAGAAGCAGAGAAATAAAGGCAGTATTGTATTTGTTGACCTACGTGACCGTTCAGGAATATTACAGGTTATATTTGAAGAGGGTGAAACAGACAGTGCATATTTTGATAAGGCAGGAAGGCTAAGGAGTGAATTTGTCATTGCAGTAAAAGGCAAAGTTACAGCACGTTCAGGTGCTGTGAATAAAAACCTTGCAACAGGCGCTATAGAAGTAAGGGCACAGGAACTACGAATACTATCAGAGTCAGACACACCTCCTTTTCCAGTTGAAGAAAATAGCAAAACCAAGGAGGAACTAAGGCTTAAATACCGTTATCTTGACCTTAGGCGTCCTGACCTGCAGCGCAACCTTATGCTAAGAAGCAGGATTGCAGGCATTGTGCGCCAGTTCCTTATAGAAGAAGGTTTTCTTGAGATAGAAACACCTATGCTTACCAAGAGCACACCAGAAGGGGCAAGGGATTATCTTGTACCAAGCAGGGTACACCCGGGTTCGTTTTATGCTTTGCCACAATCACCACAGCTGTTCAAACAGCTGCTTATGTGTGCAGGATATGACAGGTACTTCCAGATTGTAAAATGTTTCCGTGATGAAGACCTGCGTGCAGACAGGCAGCCAGAATTTACACAGATAGATATGGAGCTTTCATTTGCAGATGAAGAAGATGTTATGGATGTTAATGAAAGGCTTTTAAAAAGGTTATTTAAGGAAATACTTGATATAGATATACAACTTCCAATACAGCGTATGACATGGCAGGAAGCAATGGACAGGTTTGGTTCAGATAAGCCAGATATGCGCTTTGGGATGGAGCTTAAGAACGTATCAGAAGTTGTTAAAGATTGCGGTTTTTCTGTATTTACAGGTGCACTTGAAGCTGGAGGTTCAGTGAGGGGTATTAATGCAGAAGGACAGGCAGCTATGCCACGTAAAAAGATTGATGCACTTGTACAGACAGCCAAAGATTTTGGAGCTAAAGGACTTGCATACCTGGCAGTAAATGAGGATGGCACATATAAATCATCATTTGCAAAGTTTATGGAAAATGAAGAACTTAAAAAACTTGTAGAAACTATGGGTGGAAAGCCAGGGGATTTACTGCTTTTTGCGGCAGACAGGGACAAAGTAGTTTATGATGTACTTGGAAATATACGTCTTACATTGGCGGAAAGCCTTGGACTTCTGGATAAAAATGAATATAAGTTCTTATGGGTCACAGAGTTTCCTGAATTTGAATATTCAGAAGAACAGGGCAGGTATCTTGCGATGCACCACCCATTTACAATGCCATTTGAAGAAGATATACAATATATTGGGACAGCACCAGAGAAAGTACGTGCAAGGGCATATGATATAGTGCTTAATGGTACAGAACTTGGCGGTGGTTCAGTGCGTATACACCAGGATGATATACAGGAAACAATGCTTAAGGCACTTGGATTTACAGAAGAAAGGGCACATGAACAGTTTGGCTTCCTGCTGGATGCATTCAAATATGGTGTACCTCCACATGCAGGGCTTGCTTATGGGTTTGACCGTCTTGTAATGCTTATGGCAGGATTAAATAATATACGTGATGTCATCGCATTTCCAAAGATTAAGGATGCATCTTGTCTTATGACAAATGCACCAGATATTGTTGAAGATGTGCAGCTTGAAGAACTTAGAATACAGGTTACAGGCAAAGATGAATAGCATAAAAGTACAATAAGCGGAGGATGTTATGGACAGGGAACAGTATATTAAGGTAATGGATTTTGTGCGTTCTAAAAAACATGGCATAAGCATTATTTATATAACTGGCAAGATTATAACATTTTTAACTGCTTTGGTTTATATTATAACTGCTGCGTTGCTTGTATATATGAAAGATATAAGGGTTATAAGGGTTATTGCAGTGCCAGCGGCAGGATTTATACTGCTGTCTGCTGCCAGGGCAAAGTACAACGCAGAAAGACCTTATGAAAAATATGGCTTTAAGCCGCTTTTTCCTAAAGATACACATGGGAAAAGCTTTCCAAGCAGACATGTATTTTCGTTATTTATATGTGCAGGGGCAGTAAGTTATGTATATCCGCTGCCAGGCATTATTATTTATATAATGGGTGTGATGCTTGCTGTAATAAGGGTAGTTGCAGGGGTGCACTTCCCAAAAGATGTAATAGCGGGTGCACTTGCTGGCATATTATGCAGCATGGCAGGTTTTGCAGATATTTAGTTTAGAAAGAGGTAATAGAATGGAAATGTATAACCACCATACGGTTGAAAAAAAATGGCAGAAAGCCTGGGATGATGAGAAGGCTTTTAAAACAGAGAATGATTATACAAGGCCTAAATTTTATGCACTTGTTGAATTTCCATACCCATCAGGGCAGGGGCTTCATGTAGGGCATCCAAGGCCATATACAGCGCTTGATATTGTAGCACGTAAGCGCAGGATGCAGGGATATAATGTACTGTATCCTATGGGATGGGATGCGTTCGGGCTTCCTACAGAGAATTTTGCTATCCAGAATAAAATCCATCCAAAGGAAGTTACAGAGAAAAATGTAGAACATTTTAAATCACAGCTGCGTTCACTTGGATATTCATTTGACTGGGACAGAGAGATAAATACTACAGACCCAGGTTATTATAAATGGACCCAGTGGATTTTCCTAAAACTTTTTAAAGAAGGGCTTGCATATAAAAAAGAAATGCCTATTAACTGGTGCACTTCATGTAAAGTAGGACTTGCTAATGAAGAAGTTGTTGGCGGTGTATGTGAGCGTTGTGGTTCAGAAGTTGTACGCAAAGTTAAAAGTGAATGGATGCTTAAGATTACAAACTATGCTGACAAGCTTCTTGAAGGGCTTAAAGATGTCGATTACATCGAACGTGTAAAGACATCACAAATAAACTGGATTGGACGTTCAGAAGGCGCAGAAGTTGATTTCAGGCTTAAAGATAAAGAAGACAAACTTCGTGTATATACAACACGTCCTGATACATTATTTGGTGCAACATATATGGTTGTTTCACCAGAACACCCACTTGTTGACAAATATAAAGATGAAATAAAGAACTGGGATGAGGTAGTAAAATACCGTGAAATGGCATCTAAAAAGTCTGATTTTGAGCGTACAGAACTTGCAAAAGATAAGACAGGTGTAGTACTTGACGGCATTAAAGCAATTAATCCTGTAAATAATGAAGAAATTCCTGTATGGATATCAGATTATGTCCTTATGACATATGGTACAGGCGCAATTATGGCAGTACCTGCACATGATGAAAGGGACTGGGAGTTTGCAAAGAAATTTGGCCTTCCTTTAATACAGGTGGTTGAAGGCAGTGAAGGTACTGTTGATATAGATAAAGCAGCATTTACAGATGTAGCAACAGGAAGAATGGTTAATTCAGGTTTTCTTACAGGGCTTACTGTAGAAGAAGCAAAGGAAAAGATTAAAGATTTCCTTGCAGAGAAAGGCATAGGAAACCGTAAAGTAAACTTTAAACTGCGTGACTGGGTATTTTCAAGGCAGAGATACTGGGGAGAGCCAATTCCTATTGTACATTGTGAAAAATGTGGTTTTGTGCCACTTGATGAGAGTGAACTTCCTCTTCTGCTTCCAGAAGTAGAAAGTTATATGCCAACAGATAATGGTGAGTCACCTCTTGCCGCAATGACAGACTGGGTTAATACAAAATGCCCATGCTGCGGAGGACCAGCAAAACGTGAAACTGATACAATGCCACAATGGGCAGGGTCTTCATGGTATTTCTTAAGGTATACAGACCCACATAATGAAGAATGTATTGCAAGTCCTGAGGCACTAGAATACTGGCTTCCTGTAGACTGGTATAACGGAGGGATGGAGCATACTACACTCCATCTGCTCTATTCACGTTTCTGGCATAAATTCCTCTATGACCAGAAAGCAGTGCCTGTGCCAGAACCATACCAGAAGCGTACTTCCCATGGAATGATTCTTGGAAGCAATGGCGAAAAGATGAGCAAGTCACGTGGCAATGTAATTAACCCGGATGATATTGTAAGGGATTATGGTGCAGATACACTCCGTACTTATGAAATGTTTATAGGTGCATTTGATTTAAGTGCGGCATGGTCTGATGATGGTGTAAAAGGCTGCCGCCGTTTCCTTGAAAGGGTATGGAAGCTGCAGGAAATAATGACTGGTGAAGAGGGGTATTCTGATGATATGGAGACTAAGATGCACCAGACCATTAAGAAAGCCAGCAATGATTTTGAAAACCTTAAATTTAATACAGCAATAGCAGCAATGATGTCACTTATTAATGATTTCTATAAGAAAAATTCTGTTACAAAGGGAGAGTATAAAACCCTTATTGCACTGCTTAACCCTGTTGCACCACATATTACAGAAGAATTATGGGAGATTATTGGATGTGAAGGGAGAGTTTATGAAAGCAAGTGGCCTGTGTATGATGAGGCTAAAACTGTAGAATCTACAGTAGAGATTGCTGTACAGATTAATGGTAAAACCAAAGTTACAATTTCCATTGCCAAAGATGAGGATAAGGAAAGTGTTCTTTCAAAGGCAAAGGAAGCCCTTGGCAGCAGGCTTTCAGGAAGTATTGTAAAAGAAATATATGTTCCAGGGCGTATAGTAAATATTGTATGCAAGAAATAAATACAAAATGAGTGGTAGAGTGATATGAAGAATATATGTAAAAGATTATTTATGTTATGTGCTTTTCTGGGAGTATTTACGATACTTCCAGAAACAGCAGAGGCAGCAAAGCTGTCAATGAAAAATACAGATTTCCAAATAACATTAAAATATGATGACAGATATACTTTTAAAAAGGAAATAAAGGAAATTAAAACAATTTCAGTTAAATCTGATAATGTGCAGACAGGCGGAAAGGACAGTGAAGTCCTGAAAATCCAGGAAGGCAGTGATAATAAAGTAGTTGCTGCTGGATGTGGAAAAGCAGTTGTAGAGCTTAAAAGTGGCAAGAAAATCGGAGTTACGGTTAAAGCTGCTAAGATAAGCCTGCTGCTGCTTATAGGACAGAGCAACATGGAAGGAAGTCCTGATAAGCTTGGCAGTCTTGAAGAATACCAGAATGAATATGTTGTAAATAAAGAAGGTAAAGTATATAGTACATATGGACCATCAACCCTTAGCCATTCACTTACAAACGGATGCTTCCAGACTGTTTCACCTAAACTTACAATATGGAACCCAGACGAATATGTGCCTGGCAGCCTTACTGATAACAGCAGTGAGAAGGAGTGGAAACGTACCAATAACCTTACTGATGCAGAACAGGCAACAGGCAAGACTGGTGTTGATGGCGCACTTGCCAAAGAATGGGTAAAAAGGACAGATGAGAAAGTGTGGCTTGTCAATGCTGCACACAGCGGAAGCTCTATTGATACATGGCTGCCAGGCAAAGAGAGGATTAATAATAATTTCTGGCAGGCAGTATCCTTATATAAAACATGTGAACAGCTTCTTAATAAAGAGATTGAAGCAGGACATTATAAATTAAGCCATAAAGGATACTTCTGGCTTCAGGGTGAGACTGATGACAATATGAGTGCTAAAAAATACCTGGAGAAATTTTTAAAAATGCACAATGGAATTAAGAATGAACTTGGAACTGGAAGGGTAAAAAAATATAAAAATGTAGACCAGAAAATAGAATTTGCGGGTATTCTTATGGTAAGGGCACATGGTGACCCTACAGATAATTCTGATTTATATATGACAGGACCAAGGAAAGCACAGTATTATATGTGCAATTCATCAAAAGAAAAATTTAAGGATATTTACCTTGCAAGCCATATTTCAGAAGACTGGGTGACAGATGCGGGTGTTGATTTATATTTTAAATCAAAATATCCAACTATTGAAAAGTATATGGAATTTAACAATATGAAGAAACAGGATGTAGAAATCCCTTCACAGGTAGAAGATGTACACCAGTCTGTACACTATACACAGCTTGGCTACAATGAGCTTGGCAGGGATGCAGCAGCAAATATATGTTATGCCCTTAAATATGTTAAAGCCCCTGAATCAGAAACACAGATAAGGCTTGTAGGTACAGATGGCTATACAGATATAACCTCTGCTGTAAAGGCAAAGGAAGATGATATGTCTGTAACAGTAAAGATATTCCCTGCATATAAGGCTAAATCCCTTGAAGTAATGCGTAAAGAAGGGATATCCCTTAACAGGTGGAATGTAAAGTTACAGTCAGATAATTATTTCAGCGGCCAGGTTAAATATATGGCTGGCGGAAAGAGCAGGATATATACACTTTGGTCTGAAAATGGTGCAAGCAGTATACAAAATGTTATGAAAGTACCTGGAGGTATAAAAATTGACTGGAAGAAGCTTGATAAGGCATCTTATTATAAAGTATTCCGAAGGGTTGTAGGAACTAACAAATGGGTATGCATTAAGAAGACTAAAAAGAATAATAATATAAGTTATACAGATTATGAAGCAGAACAGGGAACTGATTATGAATATATGGTAAGGGCATTTGATAAATATGGTACTAAAGGAAAAAATTCCATATCATATATAGCAGCTTAATATACTTTAATAAAAAACATTTTAATATTAAAACCAGCAAACTCTTGTTATAGGGTTTGCTGGTTTTTGTATGTAAAAGTTTGTCAAAGGATATCTGTAATCCAGACCCGCCGCTTAAGAAGCAGCTTCCAAAATCCAAAGCTGGCAATCACCGTCCCAGTAATTCCATTGTACAATATTACTACCTGGTTCCTGGCTCCATTCAAACACATCCAGGCAAGAGGCACTGTCAGTAATTCTTGTCTTAATAGCATATATGCCAGGAGATATCTGGGATAATTCAAACATCTGGTTTTTACCGCCGTTATAACTATATTGTACTACATTAGTGCCATCTGTTGTCTTTTTGCCTGCAATATCAAGTGCTTTAGAATAACCAGATGCACCAGTAAATATATAATAATAACCATCTTTATTCCTGGTAAACTTAAATTTCTGCCTGTCATTACCAAGATAAGAATTTTGCTGGATATTGGCATTATCAGAAGAAGAACCACCATCAACATCAAGATATAAACCATTAAATGCGCTTTTAACATAATAAGTACCTTCTAGTGAGCCGCCATTAAATATTCCAGAAGAAATTATGCTTGCTTTACCACATATATCATTAAATACATACAGGGACTTCATTGCATTGCCATTTTTATCAAAGAGGGTCATATTGTCCCATGTGCTGCCACCATCTACAGTGGAATAGTAGGTAACACTGTTACTATAAAGTTTCTCATAGTTACCGGTTGCGCTAGTAGCCCATCCAGAACCACATGTACCCCAGGTAGAACTGCCGGTAGCAATCCAGCCAGGTTCCCAGTAAAATGCACCAATGCCATAACCATATTTAGTTTCATTAACCTTTGCAACAGCAGCAAAAACGTCACGCAAGGCTTCAGCCTGTCCAGATACGCTTACATTATAGTTGGAATGGGTCATGCCAGATGCATCACCAATATTATTGTTCTGGGAGTCAAAATTCTCATAAGTGTAAGGGTAAGCAGTTTCAGCTACCATAACTTTTTTATTGTATGTCCTGGCAATATTGGTAAGTTTTCTGGTGAGGTCTGAAGCAGTCCCGTGCCACATTGGATAATATGAAGTAGAGAATACATCATAATCTACACCAAGTTTGTCTACACATTCTGCATACCATTCTCCCCGTTCCACTAAATCAGTGAAATGCAGTACCTTAAGCATGGACTTTCCATATAATGTATTAATATCATTTACAGCATAACAGCCTTGCTGCATAAGTGCTGCTACCCCTGAACTTAAATCCCATACACCATCATAGAGACCACCTACACCACACATAGAACCATTTGTTTCATTGCCAATCTGTACCATGCCTATATTTACGCCATAATCTAGTAGTTCTTTCAGGCTGTCATAAGTAAAATTATATACAGCATCTTTTTTATATGCAAGGTTATAATCTGCCCAGGCTTTTGGAGCAAATTGTTTTTCTGGGTCTGCCCAGAAGTCAGAGTAATGAAAATCAATGAAAACCTTCATGCCTGCGTCAGTTGCCCTTTTGCCAAGTATCTTGGCATTATAAAGGTCACAGTTGCCAGCACCATATGGTTTGTATGGTGCAGAAGAATCATAAGGGTTATTCCATATACGTATACGGACATAATTTACCCCTGCACCAGACAAGATATCAAACATATCACCCTGGGAGCCATCCAGGTAACGGAATTGTATACCGCTTTTTTCTAATGCTGTCAATGCAGAAATATCTACCCCTCTTGCAAAACCATCAGGCATACCTGGGACAGGACTGGTTTCAGATATGGAAGTTACCGCTGATGCATATACTGCCACGTTCTTTGATAATAATCCTGCTGCCAGCGTTACGGCAAGTGTTAATATAACAATAATAAATTTTTTAAATACTGTTTTCATATTACACCTCATTTCTGTTCAGTCACTTAATTTACAACAGTTACAAGCAAAACCAACTGCGCAATCGGTTGTCTAACTTATAAACCGAGTATAACACTTAGATATTATTATGTCAATGTAAATTGTCACTTGAAGCATAATATTATATAATAAAAATCAACAGCTGTTTTATGGACAGTTAAAGGGGGTGAAAAATATTTGACATTTTATAAGATAGTCTGGTATAATATTCCAAGTTGCATTAGGGAGTAGTTAGCACATATGTGTGAATAAGCCAACAAACCCGGCTTTAAGGCCTGGCTTAATCTTAAATAACAAGACTTTTGTACAGTTTTATTACTGTGCTTTAGTGTCAGGAACAGGTACAGTATAGTACCTGTTTTTTTACGTTTAAGAAACAGTGCAAAAAGAGACAGATGTTCTTACTATAGGAATTACATTTGTCCCGCTTGAAGGCATAACTATTCTTGTACCAGCTGGTATGATTGGAATAATAACTTTTATTATTTCTTTTGTAGGAGTTGTAATAGGAAATAAATTTGGTAATAAATATGAAAAGAGGGCACAATTTACAGTAGGTTATAGTGGTTGGTTTAAAAATACTTATTGGGCATTTAGAGTAAAGTCCAGACAGATACCAGGCTTTTATTCTTAATATTATTATTTACTCTTTAGACTGAAAGAAGAAATAATATAAATTGGCAAAATTCCCAAAAAATACTAGACGTAACACAAAGTATTTTTGAAAATTGTTTTTAAACTGTCAGATTGTACATGGATTAAATTACTCTGGCAAATTCCAAATGTTTTACTAAAAGGCAGCTGTTTGGAGGCACTGGTGCTTGAATCTGGTTTTTTCAGATTTTATGTACCACTGCGCATCCCATCCAAGTGGAATATGGCAAAGCCATGTTTGCAAGATGGCTTTTGGGTGGTAAAATTTTGGAATTGACAGAGCAAATAAATCTGTACATTTTTTAATTTTTAAATAAATTCCAGGTGTATTTAAAAGAAAGGAAGAAAATATGGTTTATATCTTTTTAATTGCAGGTTTCATTTTATTAATTAAAGGGGCGGATTTCTTTGTAGAAGGAAGTTCCAGTGTTGCCAAAAGGCTAAGGGTTCCATCACTTATAATTGGTATGACTATTGTTGCAATGGGAACAAGTTTTCCAGAATGTTCAGTCAGCATTAATGCATCTATTGCAGGAAGTAACGGACTGGCTATAAGCAATGCAGTTGGTTCCAATATATTTAATCTTATGGTAGTTTGTGGTTTCTGTACACTTTTCTGCCCGCTTGCGGTAGATAAAGGCACATTAAAAAAAGAATTTCCATTTTCAATTATAGTTGCACTTATATTGCTTGCCTTTGGTTCTGCTGGCATGGTATTAGGGCATATTGACGGAATTATACTAACGCTTGTATTCGCCATATTCCTTTACTGGATGGTAATGTCTGCAAAGAAAGCAAGGGCAGGCGGAAACCAGGCAGACGGGGATGATTATGAGATAATACCTGTGTGGAAATGTATTTTTTACATTCTTGGCGGAATTATAGCAATTATTATTGGTGGTGACGTCGTTGTAGATTCTGCTTCAAAGATTGCTGCACAGTTTGGTATGAGTGATAACCTTATAGGCCTTACAGTAGTTGCATTTGGAACAAGCCTGCCTGAGCTTGTTACATCAGTAGTAGCAGCAAAGAAAAATGAAGTTGATATGGCACTTGGCAATGTAATTGGCTCTAACATATTTAATATATTACTAGTACTTGGAGTAGCGGCAGCAATATCACCTGTTGCATTTGTAATGGAAAATATTGTTGATATAGTAGTTCTTGTAGTTATGAGTTTAATTGTATGGTGGTTTGCATGGTCAAAACAGAAGATAACAAGGGGTGAAGGGATAATAATGCTGCTTATGTATGCTATTTATGTAGTTTATATATGCATAAGATAAAACAGTTTTAATGTAACAAAAGGGAACGCATGTGCGTTCCCACTTTATTATTAACAGGAAACTGTTGTAATCATGGATGGCATTATAACCAATATGGATACAGCTGTTATTTTAATTTAAAATTTTATTTGTCTGTTCTATTACTTCTTGTACACGTTTCGCAATTAAAGAAACAGTGTTCATTGATTCTTCTATCATAGTGCTTTTTTCAGTAGTTTTATTTACATTATCAATAGAAATCTGTACAGCTTCCAGAAGTTCAGTAGTAGTATCACTGAATTTACGTACTATATGGTTAACCTCATTAATAGCTGACTGGATAGATTCATCATTTTCTTTTGCATTGCCAACAGAAGCACGTGAGCTTTCTGAAAGTTCACGTATATTTGATGCAACAACAGAAAATCCCCTTCCGGCTTCACCGGCTCTTGCAGCTTCTATTGCAGCATTAAGTGAGAGGAGGTTAATTTTACCAGAAATCTTTTCAACATCCTGTGTCATTACATTGTACTGTTTTACACTTGAATTAATATGTTCAAGTGAACCAGAAATACTTTCATTAAGCACTTTAAGGTCATTCATATATTCAGCAACATTTGCCATTTCACTGCTGCTGGACTTTCCTATATCACGGATAATAGCAGTTTCTTTTGTTACTTTTAAAATATTATCTGTAAGCCTGCCAAAAATTTCTACAAGTTCATTATTCATAGCAAGGACTTCATTGTTTACGGAGTCTACTTTCTGGCGTTCATTACGTATAGATTTCATCATATACTGGTGGCAGTTTTCTTTTTCATTTATTCCTCTAGCAATAGCAATAGCCATTTCACGGCATGATTTAAAGCCACATGAGTGGCAGTCAAACGATTTTTCCATATCAGTATGTTTGTCAAGCTGCAGGTATGCTTTTTCGATTTCTGCCTCTGTAACTTTATTAGAATTTGCTGCAAATGATTTATATGTACGCATATAGTCATTGATATTTAAATTTTTGTCAAATTCATCAAACTGTTTATCAATGCCTTTTTTGGTAGTATTTGCTTTACGTATTTTTCTTGCATACCTTTCTACATCATGCATAATATCATTCATTGTAAAACAGTTGTAGTGTACACCAGTAGCAGGACCACCATTACAGCCATTTTCACAGTTCAGTACATCAAAAACAGTTGGAAGCCATCTTGTACTTTCCGAACTATATCTGTCTAAATCTTTATAAAGTTTATCAGTTCCTTCCGAAGTTACAATTTCCATTTCAGGAGAATGGATAAGAAGGTTTTTCATAAGCCCGCCTGGTTTTGGATATATAGCCCCCTCTAATCCCTGGTGGTCATCAAATTCAAAATTACTATAAACTTTTATAGCAGGAAGGTTTATATTATTTTCTTCAAAATACTGTCTTAAATGTTCCATTGTAACGTTATAATTAATTATATTCCCAGTTTCATGGAACTCATCAATTTTGGCAATACATGGTGAAATAGCAGCTATCTTGCCTTTAAAGCCCAATACTTTGCGCATATAGATTGCAATACACATCATAGGGCTTTGTATTGGTGACAGATGTGGCAGAAGTTCAGGCTTATGGTGTTGTATATAGTTGACAACAGCGGCACATGGCTGTGAAATCAGCTTTGCATCAGGATGCTTTTCAATATAACGTAAGTGTGCCCATGTACATATATCAGCACCATAACTTACATCATATATTCCCTTTACCCCTTGGTTCTGAAGCCATTGCAGTGCATGACGCCAGTTTCCTTCAAAAGCAATTTTAATAGATGGAGCAGCAATAACCGCAATTTCCTGGCCAGCTTTCAAGTCAGACAGAAATTGGTCTATATCATCCTGGAAATAACGTGCATTATGGGAACATGCAGTAATACATGCACCACATTTGATACATTTACTGTCATCAATTTCAATTCTTAAGATGCCTTCGTCATCAATATGTGCAATATTGGCATCTCCAGCTGGGCAGGCTCTTACACATGCATTACAGCCAACACATTTTTCTTTTTTTAAACCTATAATACTCATAATTAAACCATACCTTTCCATAATCTCGTGTAATCAGGGTGCATCTGGAAAACATTTTATTACTAATAATAGTATACGCAAAAATGCATAAAACCACAAGTGGAAATAAAAATACTGTATATGTATATTTTAAAAAAGTTATGTAAAATGAATATTTTTTTACATAATTTATATCAAAAATTTATGAAATATGTATATTATAGGTTTATAAATAATTGATATTTTCACCAAGTAATGTTATTCTATATAGATGGACACTGGAAAAATATATTCAGGGGGGATTTATGTGAAAAAGTTATTTTTTGGAAAAGTTTTACTGGTAATTGTAGTTTTTTTTATAAATGCCTTGTTATATGCCAGATATGCAAAAGGGAAAAGTTATAATAATGACAGGGTGCTGTTTATAAGCTCATATTCATATGCATGGGATACTGTACAGTGCCAGATTGAAGGAATTAAAAAGGGAATTGCCCCAGGGGTAACAGTAGATTATGAGTTTATGGATACAAAACGGTTTAGCAGTGATGCTGACCTTGATAATTTTTATAAAGGGCTTAAATACCGTTTATCAGAAGTAGAACCTTATGATGTTGTAATACTTGGTGATGATGCAGCACTGGAGTTTGGAATAAAATACCAGGATGAACTTTTTGATAAAATACCACTTGTATATGAAGGTATTAATAATGAAGAACTTGCAAAGAAAGCTGTAAAAGACCCATATATTACAGGGGTTATTGAAAAACTTTCAGTACAGGAAAATATTGATTTTGCATGTAAACTTTTTCCAGAAACAAAGAATGTTATAATAGTGCTTGATGATTCTGTAACAGGCAAGGCTGTAAACAGGACATTTTATTCTTATAAAGATAAATATCCAGACTTGGAATTTTCAGATATTAATACTTCACAGATGGATTCTGAAGAGATAAGGGAAGAAATTGCATCACTTAAAGAAGGGTCTATATTAATATATGTAGTTATGACAGAAGACGCAGGAGGCAGGCAATATACAGATGCAGAATCAATAGAGTTTATATATGGATATTCAAAAGTGCCTGTATTTAAAATGGTTGAAGGTTCCATGGACAAAGGAATTATTGGAGGCAATATTGTTTCAATGGAATTATCTGGACAGATTGCAGCAGAGATAGCAATGGATATTTTAAATGGAACTCCTTTAGAAAAGTTTAATAAAGTTATAGACAGTCCTAATATTTATTGTATAGACGAAGATATAATGAGAAAGTTTGGACTGGATTTATCGCTTATACCTGATGGTGCAGAGATACTTAACCATAAGAAAACGTTCCTGGAACAGTATGGAAGGGTATTAAAACCAGCAGTAATAGTTATGCTGGTACTTGCTTTATTTATAATACTTGCCTGGTGGGATGGCAGGAAGTATAAAAGGATGTCAGAAGAACTTGCCATTGCAAAAGATAAGCTTGAAAATGCATACCACCATGATATTCTTACAGGAATTAATAACCGTACAGGTTTTAATAAAGATATGGAAGAACTGAAAGTTTTAAAAACACCATTTGCATTAATTATGATAGATATTGATAATTTTAAATTTATTAATGATACATATGGACATACTATTGGTGATGAAGCATTGCGCCAGATTGCAATGCGGCTTACAGAAGTTTCTGATATTAATTTTACGCCATACCGCTTTGCAGGAGATGAATTTATTGTAATAGCAAAAGGTACAAAAGATTCATTGTATGAAGATGAAGCAAAACGCTGTATAAGTATATTTAGTGATATATTTGATTTGTCAGGAATTAAACATAATATACATGGGAGTATTGGAATTGCAATGTATCCACAAGATACAGAGGATTTTGCTTCTTTGGTTGTATATGCGGACTGTGCTATGTATGAAGTAAAAAATAATTCCAAGAATTCATATAAATTTTATAAGGATATTATAAAAAGTAAACAGAAACTATAGAAAAACTTAGGTTTTACCATTACATAAGATAAATATGTAAAGTAAAACCTAAGCTTTTTATAATATGTTATAATTAATTTTTAATAAGACCTTTTATAATTAAAAATAATAAAAGCACAGGCAGGATATAAGTTACATAAACCCTTATCCAGCGTGGCAGTTTTAATCCATCGCCAGTGTTTGCTTCTTCTATATATTTATCAAATCCCCATCCATAACGGGTTACACAAAAAAGAAGGTAACAAAGTGAGCCAACGGGAAGTATTATATTGCTTACAATGAAATCTTCCAAATCTAAAACTGCACTGCCTTCACCAAGCGGCTGGAAAGCAGACCACAGGTTATATCCAAATACGCATGGCAGTGAAAGTACAGTTATTGTAATAAGATTAATAAGGCATGCTTTTTTTCTGTTCCAGTGGAGTAAGTCCATACAGCATGAAATAATATTTTCAAATACAGCAAGTATTGTAGAAAATGCTGCAAATGTCATAAATACAAAGAACAGTGTACCCCATATGCGTCCGCCAGCCATTCCATTGAAAATATTAGGCAGGGTGACAAAAATCAGTCCTGGTCCCTGGTCTGGGCTTATATTAAAGGCAAAACAGGTTGGAAAGATTATAAGGCCTGAAACAAATGCCACAAAAGTATCTAATATTGCTATGTTCACAGATTCTCCTAAGAGGCTGCGCTTTTTATCAATATAACTTCCAAAAATCCCCATAGCACCTATTCCAAGGCTTAATGTGAAAAATGCCTGGTTCATTGCTGCTGTAATGATTTCCCAGATACTTGTATCTTTTATTCTCTGGAAGTTGGGCAGCAGATAGAATTTAAGTCCTTCCATTCCTCCTTCTAAGGTAATGCTGTGTGCAGCGAGTACAATAATTATAATAAGTAACAGGCTCATCATTATTTTAGTGATGCGTTCAACACCTTTCTGAAGCCCCATAGAACATATAAAAATTCCCGCTACAACAATTATAACCATTGTGGTTAGCAGGATTTGAGGGCTGGAAAGCATATTCTGGAACATTTCACCTGCCTGGCCGGCATTTTTGTCCTGGAACTGTCCTGTAAGCATCTGGTAGAAGTAGTAAAGCATCCAGCCAGCAACAGTTGTATAGAACATCATTAAAAGATAGTTGCCTGCCATGCCAAGATATCCATGCAGATGCCATTTCTGGCCTGGTTTTTCAAGTTCCCTGAAACTTTTTATAATGCTTTTCCTGCTTGCACGTCCTACGGCAAATTCCATTGTCATAACGGGTATGCCCATAATAACCAGGAAGAACAGGTAGAATAGTACAAATACTCCGCCTCCATACTGGCCTGCAACGTAAGGAAACCTCCATACATTTCCTATCCCAATAGCACATCCTGCGGAAAGCAGGATAAACCCCATACGTGAACTTAACTTTTCTCTCTCCATTTTTATGTATGAGTTACAATAATATTAATTCTAACTCTTTCTCCTTCCATAATTTATTTTACAAAAATTAAGTATAACAATAAAAAGGCATTTTGGCAAATATCTAATTTTTTAGTTTACCCATTTTTTTAATACATAGGTATTTTGCATCTGGTAATTCCAAAGTAATATAATCTTTGTATAATTTAAAAAATGGGAAAACTCAAATTACAATAAGATTGATAA
>VSNJ01000036.1 GCA_009774235.1 Lachnospiraceae bacterium | reverse complement strand
ATTCTGGCTCTGGCATGGAAACCGTCCGTCCCCTCAAAAATAAATAAATAGGAATTATTGGAATTTATGAAACGGACGTGAAGGTTAATTTGCTTTTTATTGATTAAGTTAAGTGAATAATGTATAATATATCCATTATATTTTCTATACCAATAAAAATAAAAGGAGCTGTTAATATGGGACGTGAAGCATATATAGCCAGAAAAACAGGCGAAACAGATATAAGTGTTAAATTAAACCTTGATGGTACAGGAAAGACACAGATAAATACAGGTATTGGTTTTTTTAACCATATGCTTGACAGTTTTGCAAGACATGGGCTTTTTGACCTGGAAGTATCAGCAGATGGTGATTTAGATGTGGATTCACATCATACTATTGAAGATACAGGAATTGTACTGGGGCAGGCTATAAAAGAAGCAGCGGGGGATAAGAAAGGGATTAAACGTTTTGGTGAATGTATACTGCCAATGGATGAATCCCTTGTATTGTGTGCGCTTGATTTATCTGGCAGGCCATATCTTATGTATAATCTTGGGTTTTCAGTGCCAAAGGTAGGGGATTTTGATACTGAGATGGTGCATGAGTTTTTTTATGCAGTTAGTTATAGTGCTGGTATAAACCTTCATCTTAAGATGCTTGACGGGGTTAATAACCATCATATAATTGAAGCATCGTTTAAGGCATTTGCAAAGGCTCTGGACATGGCACTTGGATATGATGGAAGGATTGCGGGAGTTCTTTCTACAAAGGGAAGCCTTTAAGAAATAAAAGAAAGGAGAATATGCCACTGGGAGAATACAGACGGCAAAATAGTGGATAATAGTGATGAGAGAGAAAAAAAGTATTAAGCAGATTATTGTATTTTATGTTACATCTATATCTGTTACTTTAGGGATTGTACTTATATTACTAATGATAATTACAGGTTTGTTTTCTACATCATCAGTACTCCGTGACAGCTTGCAGGTTACAGCAAGGACAGCAGCACAGAATTTTAGTTCTAATTTACATATGCTTGCTGACAGGATTGACAACATAGCACAGGAAAATGTACTGGCAGACCAGATGACTTCTGATAATGATAAACAGCTGCTTCTGGATAACCAGAAGTTAAGGATTGAATTTGTATGGATTGCTGTTTATGGTTTATCAGGAGATAAAATGTATGGTGATGATACAGCTCCATCTTCTATTGATGGTACAGAATATTTCCAGTATTTGTCTGGTACAGACAATATTGTTATTGGAAAACCAGAATATAATAATAATATCTGGCAGCTTTCTGTTGGAATTCCTGTTAAGGACCAGGAGGGAAATTCTTATGCTTATCTTGTAGGAAGTTATAAATATGACTTGTTAAATGATGTACTTTCCAATATTAATATAGGTGCAGGCGGGCTTGTTTATATTGTTGACAATGAAGGAAATATAATTGCTGATAAAAATATTAGTGATATGGGAAAAAATGAAAATCTCTATAAAATATATAAATCAAACAAAAATAAAAAGATTTTTGATTCTATGTTAGATTTCCAGACAGACGCAAATTCAGTATTATTAGGTTTTAAGCAGCATTATATAGCTTATTCACCTATTGCAGGAACTAACTGGACACTTATGATTGCTGCGCCAGGAAATGACTTTATGAAGATTTTATGGGGTTCTGTTTTAACAAGTATTGTTGTAATTATTGTATTACAGTTTGTTACAAGGGGGCTGGTTGTAAAAATAGCAGATAAAATATCTGGTTCACTTTCTATTGCAACAGAGCGCCTTGTTTCACTGTCAACGGGGAATTTGAAAGATAAAGTTGTACTGGCAGATAATAATGTGGAAGCGGAAGTGCTTACAACGGCGCTTTCAAAGACAGTAAAATGTCTTGCAGGATATATTGATGATATTACAGAATACCTTGGACAGCTTTCAGCAGGCGATTATTCTGGAAAAGTAAAAGATAATTTTGATGGTGATTTTATTGCGATAAAGGATGCATTGTCTTATATAACTGCATCATTAAATGAAACTATGCTGCATATAAATAAAGCTTCGCTTGCAGTAAGCAGCAATTCTTCTGAGACTTCTGGTTATGCAAGGCGTCTTTATGATGGTTCAATAGAACAGACTGCTGCATTGGAACGTCTGGATGGAAAGATTACAGTAATTACGCAGAAAATAGATGAAATAAATAATAATGCAAGACGTGTTAAGAAAAGTGCAGATATTGCAGAGCAGCGTGTAGAAGAAGGAAAAAAACAAATGGATGACATGCTTTCTACAATGGACAGTATACATAATGATATGCAGGAAATTATAACTATAAGCCATCTTATTGAGGAAATATCATCACAAACAAGCTTGCTTTCACTTAATGCATCAATAGAGGCAGCAAGGGCTGGAGAGGCTGGAAAAGGCTTTGCAGTAGTTGCACAGCAGATAGGGCTTCTTGCAGACCAGACAGCAGATGCATTACATAAGACAGGAGAGATAATAGAAAAAGTAAGTTTTTCTATTGGACAGGGAATGGTAACAGCAAGAGATACTGCAGAGTCATTCCAGAATATAAAAGAGGCAGCAGAGGATTTTTCTGATATTTCTGATAGTATGGCACGTATTACAGTAGAACAGAAAGAAGCTATTGTAATGGTGTCAGATGAAGTTGGGACGGTTCTTGCTATTGCAGATACAAACCAGAGCCTGGCAAAGGAAACAGATGAAAATGCATCATTGTCATTAAAGCAGGCTGAGGAACTGAAACAGATTGTTTCTGCAGTAAAGTTAAAGGAGCAGTAAATAATGGATATAAAAAAGAAAATGGTAGCAGGAGTTCTGGTAATAGTAGTTCTGGCACTTGTATTTATGGTTTTTTTTAAGAATTCTGGCACTATAAAAGATGGTTATTATACAGCAGAGATGGACGGATTTTCACATGGCTGGAAAGAATATCTGCGTATCCAGGTTAAACAAGGGACTATTATGTCAGCAGAATTTAATGCTAAAAATGAAAGTGGTTTTATTAAGGCATGGGATAATTCATATATGAAAAATATGAATTCAGTCCAGGGCACATATCCTAATAAATATACCAGGGAATATGTCCAGCAGCTTGTTGACGGGCAGGCGGATGTTAAAGTAGATGTGGTTACAGGTGCAACCCATTCAGGGGATAATTTTAAAAAACTTGTGGAGGTGGTTTTAGAACAGGCTAAAAAAGGTGATTCTAAAACAAAAATAGTAAAATCTGAATAAAGGACAGTGTACTTATATTGGAATTACTGGCCACACGGCAGTGGACAGTAACTCCTTTTTTTGTTGATTAAGTTGTTTTTATGTTGTATAATGTACTTGTTGTTGTGCTGTTATATAATACAATAGTTATAGCAGGGCATCTTATAGACAGATTTGGAAGGGAATGGTTGAAGTTTAATGGTGCAGAAAAAGATAATTTCATTTATAAATGCAGAAAATGAATTTCCAGCAAATGTTTTGAACCTGGCTGACAGATATTCATGTGAAGGGGCAGATGGCTTATTTATATACAATTATACAGGTGATGAGGCTTCAAGGGAAGAATTTCTATTAACCGCAAGAAAAATTGAAAAGCAGGTTGATATACCATTTTTCATAGGTATTTATGTAAACAGGTTTGAAGATGCCAAGAAGGCACTTTATACAGGTGCTTCAAAGCTTGTAATAAGAAAAGCGCTTCTTCCAGAAGAAGATGAGCTAAATGAAATAATTGCCAGGTTTGGAAAAGACAAGTTTGCAATAGAAATTGATATGAAAGCAGATTTCCATAATGCCAGACAGTTAGACAAGTATTATGAAATGGGTATAGGAACAGCAGTTTTAAAGCATATTGATACTACACATTCCTTTGAAGAAGCAATATCTGGTACAAAGATGCAAGTGCTTATAAGAGACGGTCTTATAAGGAATGACCTTGCAGAGCTTCTTTCTTATAGTAAAACAGAGGCAGTAATTACTAATTATTTTGAAGATAAAGATATTTATAAGGCGAAGCGTGCTGTAAAAAGACAGGGGATAGATGTTCCATTGTTTGAAAGCCTTATAGACTTTTCAGAATTTAAGCTTATGGATAATGGGCTGGTTCCTGTTGTTGTACAGGATTACAGGACAAGGGAAGTCCTTATGGTTGCATATATGAATGAAGAGTCATATAAGAAAACTATTGAAACTGGCAAGATGACATATTACAGCCGGAGCCGCCAGGAGCTGTGGGTTAAAGGTGAAACATCAGGGCATTTCCAGTATGTAAGGTTTCTTTCACTTGATTGTGACAATGATACAATACTTGCTAAAGTACGCCAGGTTGGGGCAGCATGCCATACAGGCAGTTACAGCTGTTTCTTTAAAAAGCTTGCAGACAGGGGATATATTGAAACAAACCCACTTAAAATACTTGAAGAAGATTATAATATTATTATAGATAGAAAAAATAATCCTAAAGAGGGTTCATATACAAATTATCTTTTTGATAAGGGAATTGACAAGATACTTAAGAAATGTGGCGAAGAAGCTTCTGAAATAATTATTGCTGCCAAAAATGAAGGCAACGAAGAACTTAAATATGAAATTGCAGATTTTCTATACCATATGATGGTTCTTATGGCAGAGTGTGGCCTTGACTGGGAAGATATTACAAGGGAACTTTCTAACAGGCGTTAAATAATGCAGGGAGAAGTTATAATATATTTATTTTTATAATATTAATAAAAAGAAAGGCAGGTTGGGATTATGGTTACAACATTATTAGCTAAGAGTCTTGTAGATTTAAGTTTTGGAGGAGCTTTTGCATGGTATCTTGTAAAGTTCCTTATAAGCCTTGTTATTGCTTTGGGAGGGATTATGCTTGGCATTAAGCTCCGCAAGTCTAAGAATGCAAATTCTGGAATGTAAGCCAGCAAAGCAAAATAAAGAGGCATATATATGGAAATAGAAAAAAAGTTTCTTGTAAAGGTTCTGCCGGATGGGCTGGAGCAGTATGAAAAGAAGGTTATAGAACAAGGTTATCTCTGCCAGCGGCCTGTTGTGCGTGTACGCAGGAGTAATAATAATTATATTTTAACTTATAAATCAAGACCTGGTGATTTTAAAACAGGCAGTGCAGATGTAATTATAAATAATGAGGCAGAGTTTCCACTGTCTAAAGATTCATATGAACATTTGCGTGAAAAGACAGATGGTTATCTTATAGAGAAGACAAGATATATTATCCCTCTGCCAGACGGGCATAAGGGAGAACTTGATATTTTTGGTGGTAAATTAAAAGGACTTTACTTTATTGAAGTAGAATTTGCAGACGAAGAAGATGCTGCTGCTTTTATACCACCAGAATGGTTTGGTGAAAATGTAAGCAATGATAAAAGATATACAAACAGTTATTTGTCACAATGTGGCAGCCTGGATGTATTTTTAAATAATTAAAACACAGCCACAAAAGCAGCGCTATATTATAGTGTAAAACGCTGTTTTTGTGTTTTGTTATAAGTTAAATCCTTATTGGATTAAGAGAAAAATGGAGGCTCATTATGTTTAAGATTTTAAAGAAAGAGTATCTTGCTAATAATATCTGGCTTATGGATATTGAGGCACCAAAAGTTGCGAAATCATGTAAGCCTGGACAGTTTGTTATTGTAAAGATGGATGAAGAAGGGGAGAGAATCCCGCTTACAATATGTGACTATAACAAGGAAAAGGGAATAGTTACAATAGTATTCCAGATTGTAGGCGCTTCTACGCTTGAGATGGCAGATTATGAAGAGGGACAGTCATTTATGGATTTTGTTGGTCCTCTTGGATGTGCTTCTGAGCTGGTTGGAATGCCAATAGAAGAATTAAAGAAGGAGAGTATTCTTTTTGTATGTGGTGGTGTGGGTACTGCCCCTGTATATCCACAGGCTAAATGGATGAAAGAACATGGCATTGATGTTGATGTTATAATTGGCGCACGTACAAAGGATATTATTATTCTTGAAGAAGAGATGGGAAAGGTAGCTGCTAACCTTTATATTGCTACTGATGACGGGTCATATGGTTTTAAAGGAAATGGATGTGACCAGATTAATGAGCTTGTAAAGAACCAGGGCAAGAAGTATACAAGGGTAGTTGCTATTGGGCCTATGATTATGATGAAGTTTGTATCCCTGCTTACAAAAGAATTAGGTATTCCTACTATTGTAAGCATGAACCCAATTATGGTTGATGGTACGGGAATGTGTGGTGCATGCCGCCTGCAGGTTGGTGATGAGATTAAGTTTGCATGTGTAGACGGACCGGAATTTGACGGGCATCTTGTTGATTTTGACCAGGCTATGCGCCGCCAGAGGATGTACAAAACTGAAGAAGGCAGGGCTATGCTGCGTTTTCAGGAAGGTGATACACACCATGGCGGATGTGGGAACTGCAATTAACAAGATATATTACATACCGGTTATGCGCATAATAAGCGCTGGAATGGAGGAAATAAAATAATGGAAACAGATGTATTGAAAAGAGTGCCTGTACGTGAACAGGAGCCAAAAGTCCGTGCTGCCAATTTTGAAGAGGTATGTTTAGGATATAATAAAGAGGAGGCTATGGCAGAAGCAACACGCTGCCTTAAGTGCAAAAACCCACAATGTGTAAAAGGATGTCCTGTAAATATAGATATACCTGGGTTTATAAAAGAAGTAGAAGAGGGTAATTTTGATGAAGCATACCATGTAATCAATAAGTATTCAGCACTTCCAGCTGTATGTGGGCGTGTCTGTCCTCAGGAAAGCCAGTGTGAAGCTAAATGTATACGTGGGATTAAGGGTGATGCTGTTTCAATCGGCAAACTTGAGCGTTTTGTTGCAGATACTGCAAGGGAGAATGGAATTAAGCCTGCCAAAGCAGAAACAAAGAAAGGCAAGAATGTAGCAGTTATAGGTTCAGGACCTGCAGGGCTTACATGTGCTGGCGACCTTGCAAAGCTTGGATATGATGTTACAATTTTTGAAGCACTCCACAAAGCTGGTGGTGTTTTGTCATATGGTATACCAGAATTCCGTCTGCCAAAAAGCAGTGTTGTTGACAGCGAGATAGAAAATGTAAAATCACTTGGTGTAAAGATAGAAACTAATGTAGTAATAGGCAAATCAGTTACAATAGATGAGCTTCTTAATGAAGAGGGCTTTGATGCGGTATTTATTGGTTCTGGTGCAGGTCTTCCAAGGTTTATGGGTATACCTGGTGAAAATGCTAATGGTGTATTTTCTGCTAATGAATATCTTACAAGAAGCAATCTTATGAAAGCTTTTGATGATAATTATGACACCCCTATATCAGCAGGAAAGAAAGTGGCAGTAGTAGGTGGCGGGAATGTAGCAATGGATGCTGCAAGGACTGCGTTGCGTCTTGGTGCAGATGTACATATTGTATACCGCCGCAGCGAGGCAGAACTTCCTGCAAGGGTAGAAGAAGTGCATCATGCAAAAGAAGAAGGGATTATATTTGACCTTCTTACAAACCCTGTTGAGATATTTGAAGATGAAGATGGAAATGTAAAAGGTATGAAGTGTATACGTATGGAACTTGGTGAGCCTGATGAATCAGGACGTAGAAGCCCTGTTGAAATTCCAGGTTCAGAGTTTGTACTTGATGTAGATACAGTTATTATGTCACTTGGCACAAGCCCTAACCCTCTTATTTCTTCAACAACAGAGGGTCTTGAAGTGAACAGGAGAAAGTGTATTGTGGCAGAAGAATCAGATGGAAGTACATCCAAAGCAGCAGTATATGCAGGCGGCGATGCTGTAACAGGTGCTGCTACAGTTATACTTGCAATGGGTGCAGGCAAGGCGGCTGCTAAAGGTATAGATGAATTTCTTAGCAAATAATTTATACAGGTTATGCACCAGCACCCTTTACAAACCCTAGCCTGTTATATTATTCTGGCAGCTGGAAACGTTATGGAGGATTTACATGAAAAAGGAAAAATTAATTCCAGACTTAACACTATATAAGAAATCTATTATTTTACATAATATTCCACTGGATATTGTAAAAGAGCAGATTAAAGAATATGCAGGTCTTTATGAAGACCCTGTAAAAAAAGAGTATAATTTCCATATGACAACACTTCCTGGAAATAGTGAATGGGTATATTTAGAATTTCCATATGCAGAAGGAATTACACACTATAATAATTTCTGGCATTACCAGAATCTTATGTTATGGTTAAGTATGAAAGCAGATATGCAGTTTTGCCTTGCATTTCCAGATAGCCAGGATAGTTCATTGTTTTTATCACAAATGGATACAAGTAATTCATTTGGAGATACTGTAATTGGTATATTTGAAGACAGGGATTTTAGTTTCTGTGTACCTGGAAGTATATTTAAGTGGATATCACTGCCACAGACAGGTTTTAACGGCCAGGAATATCTGGATAAGGTTTTTGGGTTTGATATGCAGCTTTTATCTGGTCTGGAAGAGTGCAAGTGGGAAGATTATAATGTTATCCTGACGTTTGAGGGAGATTAATATATTTTTTAGTTAAATAATAAAGGACTGCCACATTAAGATATATTATGTATAGTATTTTCTTAATGTGGCAGTTTCTTAAAACCAGAGGCAAATTGGTTATTAATTCTATAATTCTTTTAACCAGTTTGTTTTTCTATTTATTAATAATTTACAAAAAACAGTCTGGCAAGAATATCAGTAAAATATTTGCTATCTGTAGTTTCTATTGTCCTTGATACTACAACAGGTATTGACATATAAAGGTTATCATTAATGGCGTATTTTTCATATCCTATAATATCACCAGAGCGCACTGGGGCTTTAAGGCTGTCTGGAAGTTCATAACTTATTGTTACAACATCATCTTTTGACATAAGCAGTGTAAAACTGCCAGTATCTGTGCGTTTTACAGGAACAGATGCTTCTTTGCCGCCTTCTACTTTTATTTCAGGCAGCGGGCTTTCTGCGGATATGCCAGCTTGTGTGTATCCTTTAAAACCGTAGTCCATAAGTTTTCTTGTATCTGCCCATTTATAGCTTTTATTAGGAGGCCATCCACATGCAAGTACTGCAGATACCAGAGTAGCGCCATTTCTTCTTGCTGCGCCACAGAAACAATAGCCAGCATTACCAGTAAAGCCAGTTTTAATTCCAAGTGCCCCGCTGTAACTTGTAAGAAATGCGTCTTTATTATTTACAGAGTATGTACGTGTGTTATCACAGTTGGAAAACTGGTGTGAAGGGGTCTGGACTATATCCATAAATGTTTCATTTTGTATTGCATATGATGCAATACAGCATAGTTCATATGCTGTGGTGTAATGTTCTTCACTGTCAAGACCATTTGGTGTTACAAAGTGTGTATTAGTTAGTCCAAGTTCTTCTGCTTTCAGGTTCATAAGTTCTGCAAAGCCTTCAACACTTCCGCCAATGTGTTCTGCTATTGCAACTGCTGTATCATTATGTGATTCAAGCATTAATGAATATAGCAAATCCCCAAGCCGGAACTTTTCACCTTCTTTCATATTAAGCTGTACATCTGGCATTGAAGCAGCATATTTTGAAACTGTAACAATATCATCAAGGTTTCCATTCTCAAGTGTAACAATACAAGTCATAATTTTAGTAGTGCTTGCCATTGGAAGCTGTTTATCTGCATCTTTTGATGTAAGTATCCTGTTACTGTCTGCATCAATAAGGCAATAAGCCCTGGAGTACATTTTTGATGGTTCAGCAGCAGAAGAGGTAATTCCAAGGCTTTCTGCTGTAATTGTCTTTGGGGCAGCTGGATTATAGGCTTCATATGGATTAAACGGGGCAAACCCAGAGAGAAAATCTTTAGTACCATTTATATATGCTAATGAGAGAAGTATAAGACAGATGGTATATATAGCGCTGCTTAATAATTTTTGCATAGTAATCCTCCATTTATATCACAATTCAAATATATGATATGGATTGCTAAATATTACAGGAGAATTATTATTTATTTATACTTTGATTCTTTAGCTTTATATAAAATTTAATTGTCAATAATACAGGCCAGTCTGTCAAATATTTCACTTTTTGAGTTTCCCTATTTTTCAAATTACACAAAGATTATATTACCCTGGCAAGTTCCAGATGTTTTACTAAAAGGCAGCTTTATGAGGACGCCGGTGCTTAAATTTATGCTGACAAAACAAAGAAACTATGCTAAAATAAATAAAAAGACGCTAGATAAGGAAGGAAAATTATTGCAAATATACCAACTCCGCATATCGGAGCAAAAGCAGGTAAGATACGTGAACCAGATATGGGGAATGCCAGGTTGTACCGGAGAGCGGTGAGAAAGGAGAAACTTATGGGAAAAGGGATTAAAAAGAAATTAAGCATACTGCTGGTAGTGGTAATGCTTCTGGGTGGAATACAGATACCTGCGCTGGCAGAGGAAAACGGGATTACCGTCTATAACAGGGAAGAATTTATGGCTGCCTTAGCTGGGAAGAAGAGTCCTATTACAGTAAGTACAGCTATTACTATTGGCCAGGAGGCGGAGGATAGTGGACGTATGAAGCCTGTGGTGATCCCAGAGGGAACTGTGATACAGGGAATGCCGGGGACAAAGAACGGGCTGAACTGCCGGAGCCCCATCCAGCTGGCAGGCGACGGTGTTGTTTTTAAAGATATGATCTTGCACTTTGAGTCCAGTTCTTCTTTGAATAGTGTTCCGCACCGGGAAATTTTTCTGGCGGGGCATAGCCTGGTTATGGATAATGTGGATACCTTTCTGCCAGGCGGGGCAGGTAATCTCGGGGATTTGGGAGGTCTTGAAGATGAGCTTCTGCCTACAGTATATGGTGGTGGATATCCAGGAACGGAAGTGGGGGCTCATGCGTCATTAACAGTAATGAATTCCAACGATGATACTGTTTTCCAGGCAATATGCTTGGGGCACGAAGCAGGGGAGGATGGAAATGTCCCCTATGCTGGTTCTGCATCACTGTATTTAGATACCAAGGCAGCAGTACGTGACGGCGTAGATACCAGCCTGAACAGCAGTGCTGGGATTCAGGTTGCCGGAGACAAAAATAGTTCAGCCCGGGTAAAAAAGTTTTCTGGGAATGAAAATACTTCTTTAACATTATCGGAAAGCATGCTGGAAGGAGCCAGTGTGGAGGATATTGGCAGCATTACCGTGGAGAACGGAGGATGCCTGTCCCTTGTGTCTGGCAGCCTTGGAAATGTCACCTTGAAAAACAGCGGCTGTCTGGACCTGCATGAAGCGGGGGATGCAGAAATCAAAGGTAATTTTACCAGCGTAAGCGCTTCCGGGGAAAACCGGTGTATTCTTGTATTGGACAAGGAAGGTTCGCTAACCATTGCTGGAACAGTTACCGGGACTACCCAGTTCCAGACGGGCAGCCGGTTATTTCCAAGCTGGTTTGTCCAGGGCAAGGCTTATATCCATGCGGATGCCGCCAAAGCGGAAGAGGGGAATTTTGTTTTACCTGATAAAAAGGTGGAAGAAGGATATGAATTAAAGTATGAGAATGGAGTCTGGAGTACAGATTGTACAATTATTGATGATACTCCCAGAGTGGGAAAAGTTGATATTATTTCTGCACCCCTGGAGGTTGATTTAAGTAAAATCAAACAGGATCAGGATGAGACAGCAATTCCAGACGAAATGGTATTTTTTGAACTTTCCTGGTATGACCAAAGCGGGGAGAAAATCAGTAACGAAACTGTAGAGGAATACGGGCTGTATACAATGGATTATGTTGTAGGCATTAAAACAGAATATTGGGAAAGTGATGATCCTGGTGTTTTGGAGAAAACAGATTGGTGGAACAGTATTGTGTTGGTTTCCAGTCCAGGGGATTATCCAGGAAGGTATTATCTGCAGGCAGATTATACGGTTGCAAGCCCAGGGGATTATACATTTTTGTTTTTAACGGAATATTGTGAAGAAGAGCTGCTTACCGTTGCAGATGTGAAAGCGCTACAGGGAAATGTGGCGGCACAGCAGCGTATTATTTTCTGGGATTCAGCGGATGGAGGGCAAAAGCCAACAGTAATCCCGACGCCAGCGCCAAGACCAACACCAAGTGTAACACCAACCACAGCACCAGGCGCAACACTGACGCCTACACCAACCACAGCACCAGGTGCAACACCGGCACCTACACCAACCACAGCACCAGGCGCAACACTGGCACCTACGCCAACCACAGCACCAGGTGCAACACCGGCACCTACGCCAACTACTACACCAGGTGCAACACCGGCATCTACGCCAACTACTGCACCAGGCGCAATACCAGGTTCAAAGCCAATTGGAATGCTGTGGCCGGTGCCAAGTGTAACACTAACACCAACCCCTGCACCAAGTACAACACCAGTACCTGTACCTACACTAAGTGCAACACCGGCATCTACAACTACACCGACTGTGATCCCAGCACCAGAGCCAACAGGAGCACCTTCAGAAGAGGAAGGACATATCCACCAATACCAGCCAGTATTGGAGCAGGCAACCTTTCAAAAGGATGGCGTTAAGATGAAAGAGTGCAGCTGCGGCAGCATCATAGAACAGCAGACCATTTACCAGATCCAGAAGATTGAACTGTCTGGTAAACCGTTGGTTTATAATGGCAAAAGCCGGGAACCTGGCGTGAAAGTCATAGACAGGAAAGGTCATACCGTTGGAAAGCAGCAATACCAGGTGGTTTATCAGGATAATGTTGATGTGGGGCAAGGCACGGTAAGAATTTATTTTAGTGGTGATTACAGCGGAAATAAGAAAGAAAACTTTATCATTCTGCCGGAAGAAACCAGTTTATCCAAATTGAAGGCAAGGAAAAGGGGATTTTCTATCAAGTGGAAGAAGCAGGGCAGACAAACCTCAGGGTATCAGATTCAATATTCCACCAGCAGTAAGTTTGCCAGAAAATCAACCAAAAGCATTTTGTTGAAAGGCAATAAGACTACCAGTAAAGTAATTTCAAAGCAGAAAGCAAAGAAGAAATATTATGTCAGGATACGTACTTACAAAACGGTAAAGATAAACGGGAAAACAACGAAATTATATTCCAAATGGTCAAAAGTAAAATCAGTGGAAACAAAAGAAAGGGGATAGCAATATCCCCTTTTTTTACTGAACTGGTGCTGGATTTCTTAAATCAAATTTCTGCTGCAATACCAACCGGATGGACAACGGGCAGTCTCTGGTTTAAAATCAAAATTTTTTTGTATACCCTGTAAATAATACCTTTTTTACAAAAAGAAATAGATAAACAAAATAAAAAGGTTGCTATTTTATGGTAAAAGTAATAGAATTATACTTGGTATAGATTTTGTTTTTACAAATTGGCTTATGCCAGGTGGCTTTAATAAAACTGCCACAATTAATTTTACTATATTGGAGGGCTGAACATGAGTAACAAGAATGCTTTATCAGCAAAAGACCGTATTGCGGCTTTAGTTGATGAGAACAGTTTTGTTGAAATTGGTGCTGGTGTCACAAAGAGAAACACTGATTTTAACATGCAGGAAAAGTCAGTGCCATCAGATGGTGTAGTAACCGGGTACGGGCTGGTCCAGAACAATCCTGTCTATATATACAGCCAGGATGCATCTGCACTTAATGGTACAATTGGTGAGATGCATGCAAAGAAGATAGCACATATATATGAACTTGCAATGAAAACAGGTGTACCTGTAATCGGGCTGGTTGACTGTGCAGGAATACGTCTTCAGGAATCTACAGATGCACTTGCAGGTTTTGGCCAGGTGTACAAGATGAAAACAAAAGCATCAGGTATAGTTCCACAGATTACCGCTATATTTGGCAGTTGTGGCGGAGGAGTTGCTATACTTGCTGCAATGAGTGATTTTACATTTATGGAGAAAAACAATGCAAAGCTTTTTGTTAATTCACCAAACACATTAGAAGGAAATTATACAGAAAAGCTTGATACTGCATCTGCTGCTTTCCAGCAGGAAGCATCAGTAGTAGATTTTGTCTTAGAAGGTGAAGAAGAAGTTTTAACAGGTATAAGAGAACTTGTTTCAATTCTTCCTGCCAACAATAATGAGACAGCATTTTCTGATGAATGTATGGATGACTTAAACAGGATGACAGAAGATTTTGCGGCAGAAACAGCTGACCCAGCTGTAGCGCTTGAAGATATTGGTGACAATAACTTCTTCCTGGAAGTAAAAAAAGGTTATGCTAAAGAAATGGTTACGGGCTTTATCTGCCTTGATGGCATGACAGTAGGTGTTATTGCAAACCGTACTGCACAATTTGATGAGAATGGCAAAGCAGCTGCAAAATATGATGCACGCCTTACTACAGCAGGATGTGACAAGGCCGTTTCATTTATTAAGAAGTGTGATGCATTTAATATTCCTGTACTTACACTTACTAATGTAGAGGGATTTGCAACATCAGTAGATGAAGAAAGAACAGTAGCATCAGCAGCAGCAAGGCTTACAGCAGCATTTACAGAATCAGATGTGCCAAAAGTAAACTTTATCACAGGTAAGGCATATGGAAGTGCATATATCTGTATGAATTCAAAGCATATTGGTGCTGATATGGTATTTGCACTTGAGGGTGCTGATATTGGTGTAATGGATGCACAAGTTGCAGCGAAGATTATATATGGTGATGATAAGGGTACAGATTTAGGCTCAAGGGCAGCAGAATTTGCAGCACAGTCCAGTACAGAAGCAGCTGCAGCAAGAGGTTATATTGATGCAGTTGTAGCTCCAGGCTCAGCCAGGAAGCAGTTATTATATGCGTTTGAAATGTTATTTTCAAAAAGCGGGTATCCAATCGGTAAAAAACATGGAACCATCTAGTTAAGGAGTGGCATATGAAGAAGAGATTAGCTTTAATTTGCTGTATCATATCCTGTATACTGGTGATGGCGGGATGTAGTTTTAGTCTTGTTAAGACTAATGAAAATTTTGATGAAAAAGTGCTTGAGGAAAATACTGACTCCTTTGTAAAGAGCTGGTTTGAGTATGATTTCGACAGCGCTGTATCAGATTATGCAGACCAACTGGATGATGATACATTGGCTCTGTATACAGAGTCAGGAAAGTTGCGGGAAAAGTATGGCGAATATGACAAGAAAGAAGACAGCAGTTTTACAATAACTACTGATACTGCAACCGTAAATGAAACAATTCTTACAAGTTCAGGCAAGAAGCTTGTATTCTCAGTAACTTATGATGAAGCTGGCAACACAACTTCATGGAACGTGGATAAATATGAGAGTAAAGGCCAGATTATGGGCAGGGCAGGGCTTAACACAGTTATGAGTATGGGTATAGTGTTCCTTGTTCTTATATTTATTGCTATTATTATTGCACAGTTTAAATATATTGGCAATGCCCAGAATAAGAGCAAAGAAGCAGCACCAGTTGTAGCAGAGCCACAGCCAGAGCCTGTTGTTATTGAGGAAGAGGAAGAAGATTTAACTGATGACCTTGAACTTGTTGCAGTTATTACAGCAGCTATTGCAGCAGCGGGTGAAAATGAATGTACAGATGGTCTTATAATACGTTCAATTATCAGGAAATAAAAATCATATAAGTTAATAAAGTATATGGAGGACAAAATAATGAAGAATTACACAATTACTGTTAATGGTAATGTTTATGATGTTACAGTAGAAGAGGGTGGTGCAGGCGCAGCAGCAGCACCTAAGGCAGCTGCTCCAAAAGCGGCAGCACCTAAAGCAGCAGCGCCAAAGGCAGCAGCGCCAGCTGGTGGTGCAGGTGCAGTAAAAATAAACGCACCAATGCCTGGAAAGATTTTATCTGTTAAGGCTTCAGCAGGCCAGGCTGTGAAAAAAGGCGATGTTATTATGGTATTAGAAGCTATGAAAATGGAGAATGAAATTGTTGCACCACAGGATGGCACAGTAGCAGGCATCAATGTGGCAGCAGGTGATTCTGTAGAAGCAGGAGCTGTACTTGCATCATTAAACTAGGAGGGAATGGCTTTGGATTACGTTATTACAACGATAGAAAACCTTGCAGGCCAGACCGCTTTTACCAGCCTGTCACTGGGTAATTACCTGATGATACTGGTCGGCTGCATATTTCTCTATCTGGCGGTTAAAAAAGGGTACGAGCCATTATTGTTAGTCCCTATTGCATTTGGCATGATACTGGTAAATATTTACCCTGATATTATGGCAAGCCCTGAGGACACATCAAATGGTGTCGGCGGTTTATTACACTATTTCTATTTACTTGATGAATGGAGTATTTTACCTTCACTGATATTCCTTGGTGTTGGTGCGATGACGGACTTTGGTCCGCTGATTGCTAATCCAGTAAGTTTCCTTCTTGGAGCAGCAGCACAGTTTGGTATTTTTTCTGCTTACCTTATAGCTATCCTTCTTGGGTTTAATGACAAGGCAGCAGCAGCAATATCAATTATAGGTGGAGCTGACGGGCCTACATCTATTTTCCTCTGTGGCAAATTAAAGCAGACTGAATATATGGGTCCTATTGCAGTGGCAGCATATTCATATATGTCACTTGTGCCTATTATCCAGCCTCCTATTATGAAGCTTTTCACAACAGAGGAAGAACGTAAAATTAAGATGGAACAGTTACGTCCAGTATCTAAATTAGAAAAGATACTTTTCCCTATTATAGTTACTATTGTTGTTTGTCTTATATTGCCAACAACTGCACCTCTTGTAGGTATGCTTATGCTTGGTAACCTTTTCAGGGAGTCTGGTGTTGTAAAGCAGCTTGCAGAGACAGCTTCCAATGCACTTATGTATATTGTAGTTATCCTGCTTGGTACTTCTGTAGGTGCTTCTACAAGTGCAGAGGCATTTTTAAGGGCTTCAACTCTTAAGATAGTAGTATTAGGACTTGTTGCTTTCTGTGTTGGTACAGCAGCAGGTGTATTATTCGGCAAGCTGATGTGCAAAGTTACTCATGGCAGGATTAACCCATTGATTGGTTCAGCAGGTGTGTCTGCAGTGCCTATGGCAGCAAGAGTGTCACAGAAGGTTGGTTCAGAGGCAGACCCTACAAACTTCCTGCTTATGCATGCAATGGGACCAAACGTTGCAGGTGTTATTGGTACAGCAGTTGCGGCTGGTGTATTTATGGCAATATTTGGCATCTAATTTAGGAGGATAAATCATGGCAGATATAGAAAAGAAACCTTTAAAGATTACGGAGACTATTCTCCGTGATGCGCATCAGTCACTGATTGCCACAAGGATGACAACAGAACAGATGCTTCCAATAATAGATAAGATGGACCAGGTAGGATACCATTCAGTTGAGTGCTGGGGTGGTGCAACATTTGATGCTTCCTTAAGGTTCCTTAAAGAAGACCCTTGGGAGAGGCTTAGGAAATTAAGGGCAGGCTTTAAGAACACAAAGCTTCAGATGTTATTCCGTGGACAGAACATCTTAGGTTATAACCATTATGCAGATGATGTAGTTGAATATTTTGTACAGAAATCTATTGCAAATGGTATTGATATAATACGTATATTTGACTGTCTTAATGACCTTCGTAACCTTGAGACAGCTGTAAAAGCAGCAAATAAGGAGAACGGCCATGCACAGATAGCCCTTTCATATACACTTGGTGATGCCTATACTCTTGATTACTGGAAGGATATGGCAAAGAGAATTGAAGATATGGGTGCTAAGTCACTTTGTATCAAAGATATGGCAGGTCTTTTAGTACCTGTAAAGGCTACAGAGCTTGTTACTGTATTGAAAGAAGCAGTAGATATACCTATTGACCTTCATACACATTATACTTCTGGTGTAGCTGCAATGACATATATGAAAGCAGCAGAAGCAGGATGTGATATTATTGATACAGCTATGTCACCATTCTCAATGGGCACAAGCCAGCCAGCTACAGAAGTTATGGTTGAAGCATTTAAGGGTACACCTTATGATACAGGGCTTGACCAGAATAAGCTTGCTGAGATAGCTGATTACTTCCGTCCGCTCCGTGAGGAGGCGCTTAAGTCAGGTCTTATGAATACAAAGGTGCTTGGTGTAAATATCCAGACACTGCGTTACCAGGTTCCAGGCGGTATGCTTAGTAACCTTGTTTCACAGCTTAAAGAAATGGGACAGGAAGATAAATACGAGAAAGTGCTTGAAGAAGTGCCTAGGGTACGTAAGGACTTTGGAGAGCCTCCTCTTGTTACACCTTCATCACAGATTGTTGGTACACAGGCTGTGCTTAATGTAGTTTCAGGTGAGAGATACAAAATGGTTACAAAAGAGTCCAAGAAGCTTCTTGGAGGTGAATTTGGCCAGACAGTTAAACCATTTAATCCTGAAGTGCAGAAGAAGTGTGTTGGGGATACAAAGCCAATCACATGCCGTCCAGCTGATTTAATTAAACCACAGCTTGCAGACCTTGAGAAAGAGATGAAACAGTACAAGCAGCAGGATGAAGATGTACTTTCATATGCACTTTTCCCACAGGTTGCAATGGAGTTCTTTAAATACAGGGAGGCACAGCAGAATAAGGCAGACCCGGCAGTAGCAGATAAAGAAAATATAGCATATCCTGTTTAAAAATATGATATAATATATATTAAGATATTAATTATATTATATAAAGACAAGATAAGAGTTGAACAGTCCCAGGCTAAGGATTTTTATACACAGTCCCTGCCTGGGACAATTTAGGAGATAGGTAAAAAATTATGGAAGCCTTACATATTAATTAAAAAAAGAAAGATGAGGTAAGATATATGAGAAACCGGAGTATTGGATTTAAGGTTATGCTGCCTGTTATCTTGCTGGCAGTTCTATTAATAGGGGCTTGTTATATAAGTTTAGCCAATATGGATACCATGATGGAATCAAGTGAGGAAATTTCAGGTAATTATGCAATCAGCATGTCATGGCTTGGCAGCCTTTCAACATCATTTGAAGCACTTGAAAGAACAGCATACGCACACTGTATAACAGAAGATGCAGAAGGGATGCGTACATATGAAGGAGAGATAACACAAATTTTTGAGCAAATGGAAGTATTATGTAAAAACATTGAGGAAAAACTAACACCTCAAGAAATAGAAACATATAATAATTTCCAGAATAAATATTTGGGTTACCAGGATACCCTTAAACGTGCAATAGAATACAGTGCAAATAATGATAACAAACAGGCACTTGAGATTGTTAGAGGAGAACTTTCCGGAAATGGCAGTGAAGTTTTTGATATAATTTCAAATATGCGTGTAATGAACAGGGAATACATGGAAGACGCAGTTGAAAATAGCAAAGTTCTATATAAAAGAGCAAGAAGGCTTGGTGCCGGTCTTATGGTGACAGCAGTTATAGTTGCAATATCCAGTGTACTGGTATGTATATTGGGGATTGTAAATCCAGTACGGAAGAGCAGTATAGAGCTTAAAAATATTATTGATGGTATTGAAACTGGAAAGGGAGACCTGACTAAACGTATAGAAGTAAAAGGAAAAGATGAAATTGCACAGATGGGCAATGGAATAAATGTGTTTATTAAATCCCTGCAGGGGATTATGAAAAAGATTACAAACAGTTCAAATGCATTGGATAAAATGGTAAATGAGGTACAGGAAAGTGTTTCTTCTGTAAACTTAAATGCATGTGATATATCAGCTGGCATGCAGGAGCTTTCTTCATCAATGGAAGAGGTGTCAGCTACAGTTTTTACAATAAATAATAATGCAAATACAATAGTAAGCCATGTAAAAGAACTTGCTGATGCTTCTAAGGATTTATCTTCTTATGCAGATGGCATGAAAAAACGTGCTGCCCATATAGAACAGGATGCAGTGGCAAATAAAAATGATGCAAGCAATGTGGTTAGCGGGATACTTGAGTCCCTTCAGAAAGCAGTTGATGATTCTAAGAGTGTAGAGCGTGTTGGTGACCTGACAGAAGAGATACTTAGTATTTCTTCACAGACTAACCTGCTTGCATTGAATGCCTCGATAGAAGCGGCAAGGGCTGGTGAAGCGGGCAAAGGTTTTGCGGTAGTTGCTGATGAAATAAGGCAGCTTGCGGATTCAAGCCGTGAAACAGCAGGAAATATACAGAATATCAATAATATGGTAATTGCTGCTGTGAAGGAGCTTGTAAGAAATTCTGATATTATAATTAAATACCTGCAAGAGTCAGTTCTTCCAGCATATGATAATTTTTTGTCTGGCGGAGAACAATATAAAAAAGATTCAAGCCATGTAGACCATATTGTTATGAAATTTAGTGAAATGTCTGTGAACCTGGATAAACTTATGAGTGAGATTAGTGAAGCTATGAGTGGTATTGCAACAGCAGTAGATGAAAGTGCAAATGCTGTAACAACAGCAGCTACTAATACAGGAGACCTTGTAAGGGAAATTGACCAGATTTCTATTAAGACACAGAACAACCATAAGATTGCAAAACAGCTGAAAGTGGAGGCTGGTAAATTTATAAATGTTTAATTATTATCCAGTATTATTGTAGTTTCTGCTGGATAGTGACCAGCAATTTAAAAGGCAGGCAGAGATATGACAGAAAACAGGAGCGGACATTCGATAGAAGAGCGTATTGAATTATTAATGTTATATGATTTTTATGGTGCATTGTTAAAAGAAAACCAACGCAGGATGTTTGAAGCCAGTTTGCTGGAGGATTATAATTTCAGTGAAATTGCACAAGAAGAAGGGATTACAAGACAGGGAGCTTATGATATAGTAAAGCGTGCAACAAAACAGCTCAGGATATATGAAGAGAAACTAGGGCTTGTAGCAAAGTTTGAACACCAGAAGGAACTTGTAAAGAACTTGTATAGCAAACTTGAGGAAATGGATATATCTGCAGAAGATAGAAACTGGAAAGAAATATTTAAGATATTAGAAGAGGTGCTTGGTGATTAGTCTGGGCAGCAGTTTTATTTTTTATTTATTAAAATAATAAGCTTAAACTTCCAATTTAAGAACCAGCTTTTTTATAGGCTTATTTAATAAAGATAAATTAACCTGTGTATCTGGGTTTATGGTGTAAAACCATAAACATCAGATATTACAGGTTTTTTGTGTTTATTTATAACATAATGTCTATATTTAATAGTTTTATTGTGTTTGTATTATTATATTTGTATAACTTTGTTTACAATAATTACCTGTAAAAGCTAAATTTTCTATAAAATTATAGAAAAAAAGAAAGTTTATATATTAATATTGACAAAATTTAAAAAAAGAATATAATTGAGTTAAAAATATTAAATATAAAGTTAATATCAGCTATAAATAATTTAGATTTAGTTAATTTTAAAATAAAATTTAATCATAGACAAGGGAGCTTCTTATAATAAATACTATTAAATCGTATAATTATTAAGCTTAAAAAAGTTATTAAGCGTTGTATATTGAGGAAATACAATATTATAAACGTATAAATAAAATATGTAAAATGGAAGGAGGACTGCCAGGTGTATATTAACACCCTTATTTCAGGCAGTAATAATGTATGGCGGGTAAAAAAAGAATTAAGAGGCGTACTTATAAAAAGATTATTGCAAAAGCAATGGCTTTATCTATGTGTATAAGTATTTTCCAGCCAGGAGGGACTGGCATTGTGGCATATGCTGCAGAAGAAACAAATAATAGTATAGTACATAGCTGGGATTTTGAGGATGGGATGCAGGACTGGGAAATCTCTGGATGGGAAAGTCCGTCAATGGGAGACAGCGCAGTAAGCCATGATTTAGGAAAACTTAAACTTAGCCTGGATTTTTCAGGTAAATTTAATGATGAAGAAGGGAATAAAAATGACTGGGTAAAAGCAGGCGTAAAAACAAGTGTAATCCCAGAAAATGTTTATGATGGTGCAGATAAAATTTTATTTGATTTCTATTATGACAGTAACGCAAAAAGTACAGGTGAGCTGGCTATACAGGCTTCTGCACAGGCAAATGATAACTGGGATGATGTTCTTGCTAATGGAAACCTGGATATTACCAATAATGACAACCTGCCTGTGGAAAATATGGGCAATGGCATGGTTAAAAAGACTGTAAGTTTTGACCTGGATAAGGTTAAAGCAAATTTATCCAAAGCAAAAAGCCTGGTTCTTGTAGTTATTGGCAGGGAAACTGATTATTCAGGTGATGTTTACTTTGATAATATCAGGATTGTTAAATCTGGCACTACAGATGGAGATACTTCTGTGGGAGTTTTATATGATTTTGAAGACAGTACAGAGCAGGGCTGGGGAGTTTCTGGCTGGACACTGGAGGATATGAAAAGCAGCATGGTTGTAGCCAATGAATCTGGAAGGTTAAAGGTGAGCCTGGATTATAAAGGTAAAAATGATAATGGCAACACAAACTGGCTTCAGGCAGGGATACAGCAGAATAACTTTTCTGGTGTAAGTTTTGCTGGCACAGATACACTTTCATTTGATTTCTGGTATAAGAGTGACAGTAAAACAACAGGCAGCCTGTCTTTAAAGGTAGTAGCAGAATCAGATATTGGAAATGTTGTTACAAATGATACAGTATCTGTTACAGATAATGGAAATCTGCCTGCCAGTGAACTTGACGATAACTGGAAAAAGGTGAATTTAAGCTTTAAACTCGATGGAAGCAAGACAGGGACAACAGTAAACAGTTTTATGTTGTTAGTAGTTGGACAAGACACAGATTATGCTGGGGATGTTTATTTTGACAATATTAAAGTTTACAAATCTGATACTACAGAAGGAGATATACCTTCTGAAATATTATATGATTTTGAAGAGAACCAGCCAGAAGGATGGGACGTTTCAGACTGGGATTTTAAAGAAGCAATAAAGTTAAGCAATGAATTACAGAGACTTAAAGCAGAACTGGATTTTTCTGATAAGCTTAGTAATGGATGGGCACAGGCAGGTATAGAGCAGACAGAGCTTTCAGGTGTTGATTTTGCTGGCAAAAACTGTATTACATTTGATTTTTATTATAATGACCAGTATAAGTCAGCAGGTAACTTTACAATAAAGGCAGTTGTTGAGGCGGATGTAAATGGCAGCAGTAAAAGCATAATTTCAAGTGACTGCTTAGACGTTACAAGTAATAATGAACTTCCAGAAGAAAAGCTTGAAGATGGCTGGACAAAGAAAAAATTAACATTTGACCTGGATGAGATACAGGCTGCAACTGTTCCAGCAACAAGGCTGGTATTCCTGGTTGTAGGAAGAAATACTGATTATAAAGGAACACTTTACTTTGATAATATAAGGATATTTAAGTCTTCTCCAGAAGATAAAGGATATGTAAATTCTACTGTAGAAATTAAAACTGCTACTTCTATAAGTGGTACTAATAATTCGCTTACAGTAAATGGGGAACAGCACAAATATACAGAAAGTATAAAACTTGCAGATGAAAAGGCAGATGCTGGCACAGTGGCACTTTACCAGTATCTTAAAGCTGTTGGGAATTCTTCTTCTGTTATTTATGGACATATGGAAGATACAGTGCTTAAAGCAGGTTCATCAAGCCTTCCAGGTTATTCAGATACAGAAGATGTAACAGGTTCTATATCTGCTATAGACGGGCTTGACTGTGGCGGGCTTTTTACTGGGTTTGCAGATAAATTTGCCAGCAGGTATCCAGATGAAGCAGCATCACTTGGAATAAGTAATGATGATACAACAGCAGAAGATGATATTAAGGCTGCTGCTGCATTTTCTAATAAGTCCATTGAAGCAGGTGCTATTATGACACTTTCAGCACATATGCCTAACTTTGCATATTCTGTAAAGAAAGATAATGCAGATAGTATTGGAAAGACTTATGACCAGTTTGATTATACAGTAGCAGATTCATATACACTTACTGGTGACTGTGTAAATAATATACTTCCAGGTGGCAAATTTAATGAAGCGTATACAGCATACCTTGATTTAATAGCTGAATATGCATCACTTGTAAATGGCACAGTTCTTTTCAGGCCTTTACATGAAAATACAGGCGGGTGGTTCTGGTGGGGAAGCACTTTCTGTACAGCAGATACTTATAAAAGTGTATTTAAGTATACAGTTGATTATCTGCGTGATGAAAAAAATGTACATAACTTCTTATATCTGTATGGACCAGGTTCAGAAGCAGCCAGTGAAGCAGAATATGAAGAGCGTTATCCAGGTGATGGGTATGTTGATTTAGTAGGGTTTGATTCATATGATAATAATCCTGATGAAAGTGCTAATTATACATTCCAGGATAATTTCAGGAATACAATAAGGCTTACAGATGCATTTGCAAAGAAACATAACAAGCTTTTTGCTGTAACTGAGACAGGAATTGCAAATGGCAGCAAGGCATTGCTCCCTTCAGGCAATAAACGTAAAAACTGGTATAAAGAAATACTTGATATAGTAACAGATAGTGAATTTGACTGCTGCTATTTTATGCTGTGGTCTAATTATTCAAGTTCAGGTTCTTATTATACACCATTTGTTGTAAAGGATAATGGTGATGGGACTCTCTGCGGGCATGAAATGCTTGACCCATTTATTACATTTTATAATGATGCAAAAAGTATATTTGCATCAGACCAGAAGAATGTACTGTCAGGCATATCAGTAATTGAAAAGCCAGTTATTGCAGAAAGGGAACTGGATGGTTATATTACAGCACCAGTTGCAAGCAACAGGATTCTTGAACCATTAAATGTAACAGCAAGGCTTAATATGGCAACAGATAAAGATATATCCATACGTATATCAGGTAATGGCAAAGATATAAACCTTGAAACCCAGAAAGATGGTACAGGTAAAATATATAATGCTTTAATTACAAAGGAAAACCTTGCTGATATTGGTGAAACATTACAGGGCAGGATTGGTTTATATGCAGATGATGCAGTTTTACAGGAAATAAGTGTAATATTTAATATTAAGGAAAAAGAGCTGGAAGCATGCCAGGTAGATGATTTTGAAATATATGGCGGACTGTCTAATCTTCTGGCAAATAAGTGGAGTACAAACAAAGATTCAGGCTGTACAATAGATATTTCACTTGTAAATGAACCACGTTATGAAGGGGATTATGCTTTAAAGTTTGTTTACAATGAAACTAAAACTGGATGGGGTGGTGCAACAATCTCCAAAGAGGCAGACTGGTCTGGGTATAATGCGTTAAGATTCTGGGTGAAACCTGATGGAAAGAACCAGAAGACAGTAATCCAGATTAATGCAGGCGGAGGTTCTTATGAAGCATACCTGGATTTATATGATGAGTATACAAATGCAGACACTCCTTTATTAGTAACACTGCCATTTAGTGAATTTAAGGATAAATCAGGAGGCGCACCATTAGGAGGTGAGGCTTTAAAGAATATAAGCCAGTTTGGCCTGTGGGTTAATGCTATTCCAGATTCAGATGCATTTGCAGATGGGGCAGGAACAGTAAGTGGTGTTCTTTACTATGATGATATAAGAGCTGTGTCTGTGGATACAGATAAACCTGTTTTTGAAAAGACATCAGATATACCATCAACAGAACCAACAGCAACACCAGAACCAACAGTAACACCAGAACCAACTAAAAAACCTTCTTCATTTTATCCTTCATATATAGGTACACAGCCTCCGGCAACACAAGCACCGGCAGCAACACAGACACCAGGACCAGCAGGCACACAAGCGCCAGCAGCAACACAGACACCAGAGCCAGCAGTAACACAGACACCAACGGTAACTCCAGAGCCAGGGCAGACTCCAGGAACTACAACAGAAATTATAAAGGATGAAGCTACAGGTTCAGTTAAGGAGATTACTACAACTGTCAGTGATGGCAATATAATAAAAGTTGTGGAAAAGACAACAATGCCTGATGGTACACAGAGTATTAAGGAAACTGTAACAGAAACTTTAAATGGTGTTGTAAATATAACAGAAACTTATAGCAGAAGTGAAACAAATGCTGTACTTGTTAAAAGTATAAAACAGTATACAGATGGAAATGTGATTAGCGCAGAAGCAGTTATTTATACTGGAATTTCTGAAATTAACAGTGATTATTCTGCTAAAAATATTATACCTTTGAGTTTTATGGAAGATGCAAAAAATGCTAATATTAACAGTATAACCATTTGTGTTGAAAAACCTACAGTAGATGCAGTTAAGGCAAATAAGGGACGCAAAATGGTTATAAAAGTTAAAGTTCCACATGCAGAGGGGATATCAGTTGGAAAAGTAATGCTTACAGCAGGAAGTATAGCAAGTGCAACAGAAAGCAACAGGAAACTGGTTGTTAAGTTTGTTAATGATGATAAAAAATCTTCTTATACTGTTACAATACCACAAAGTGAACTTAAAAAGATGAAAGATGATATTGATATAACTGTAAATGCTGGAAAAATTGCTGTAATGGATAAAGATAAGCAGAAAAATATAAAAAGTATTTTATCCTCTAACAAAATAAACACAGATAATGCATGTGTTATATCTACAGCAAATAACAACACAAAAGGAGGTATTAAAGTATCTGTCCCTGTGATGGAATATTTGGTAAAACCTGGTGACAATGTGTATGTTTACTGTTATAATGATAAAACAGGAAAGCTTGAAGAAACTGCTAACAGTAAGAGAAAAGTACTTAGTGGCGGTATGGCAGGGATTGAAGCTTACAGTGGCAATGATTATGTAATTACAAACAAAGAGTTATCTGGAAAGAATGTTGTAACTCTGCTTGGAAGTACAAAAGTAAAAGCTGGCAAGGTTTCTATTAAAAAAGGTGGGGAGACAAAGATTAATGTTGTACTTCCAGCAGGACTTGTATCTAAAACAAGCTTAAAAAAGGATGTGCCTTATGGAAAACAGGCAGCAGTAATACAATATAAATCTTCTGGTACAAAAGTTGCCAAGGTATCAAAGGATGGTACAGTTAAAGCATCAGGAACAGGCAAAGCTGTAATAACTGTAAAGATAAAACTTGCAGATGGCAAAGTTAAAACAGTAAAGAAAAAGATAACCGTAAAATAATTTATGCAATGGCATAAATGTTAACTAAAAACTTTTATAAAACAAAGACAGGGGTTCCAGTGTAATGGAAGCCCTGTCACAGTCTGGAGGTATTTATATGGCAGATTATATTATTAAAAATGAGTTTCTTGAAGCAGGAATTAATAATAAGGGGGCAGAGCTTACCAGCCTTGTACGTAAAAAGGATGGCAGGCAGTATATGTGGAGTGGTGATGCTGCATACTGGAACCGTGTATCACCAGTGCTTTTTCCTTTTGTTGGAAAGTTAAATGGGCAGAGGTACAGATATAAAGATAACTGGTATGAAGGAATTGCACAGCATGCATTTGCAAGGGATATGGAATTTGCACTTGTTGATAATAAGGAAACGGAAATCTGGATGAAGCTTGAAAGCACAGAAGAAACATATAAAATATATCCATTTAAGTTTACATTTGAAACAGGATATTGTTTAGAGGGAAATTCTTTAAAAGTTATATGGAAAGTACATAATAATTCGGATGGAACAATGTATTTTTCACTTGGTGCACATCCAGCATTCCTATGTCCTGGAAATAGTAAAGAGGGCTGCTTTATTAACCTGCATACAGACGCAGGAAGCATAGAAAGCGGGGAACTTACAGCAGATGGTGTGCTTGGAAATGTTGTAAGGACATTTCCTCTTGTAGATGGACGCCTGGAGGCAAAGGAAAGTATATTTGACCAGGATGCTTTGGTTGTAGAGTCATCTGGCATTAAAAAGGTTTCATTGGAAAAACCAGAAGGTGAGGGGTATTTATCTGTTTTATTTGATACACCATTGCTTGGAATATGGTCTCCAGCAAAGAAACAGGCTCCATTTATATGTATTGAACCTTGGTATGGAAGGTGTGACAGAGCAGGGTTTGAAGGAAGCCTTGAAGAAAGGGAGTATGGCAATAAGCTTGAAACAGGGGAAGTGTTTGAAAGAAGCTATACAATAGAAGTGGAAATATAATTGCAGAACTAATTCACTAGAATTTATATATTTTGTATAGAAATGGACCTGAATTGAATAAATCAAGTGGGATTTTAGAAATAAAATATACTGCAATAAGTATATTGGTTCTTGCTATTCCAGACAGAGCAATACAGATACACAAAACATCCCGTTTTTTTGTGTAACCTGGAATACGCCGTTATAGCGCATTGTAATTTGCCTGGCTGATTCGGTTCCAAGCCCTGGTCCGCTGTGTTTGGTAGAAATATAAACACCGTTTTTGTCCTGTTGTATTTTTCCATTAAATGTGTTGTCAATAGTAAGGAAGAGTGAATTGTTCTTAATATGTCCCCTTACAATAATATGTCTGTTATTTTCTGGTTGTAAATTACAGGCTTCAATAGCATTTTCAAGAAGGTTGCCAAGCAGTACAGAAATGTCAATTTCAGCAATATGCAGTTCTGCTGGGATATCAGTATATACAGAGAATATAATATTATTATTTTTGGCCTGCTGCGCAAAATAAAGCAGCAGGAGATTTATTTCATAATTCTTACAATAAACAATAGGGCTGTTATCAGGAAATGTCTGCTGGTAATTATATAAATAATCTTCAAGTTCTTTGATTTTCCCATTATGCAGGTAAGCTGTCATAGTGGTAATATGGTGGCGCATATCATGTTTTGTGCGTTGAACTTCAGAAATTTTACTGGTAAGGTTTTCATATTGTAGTTTTTGTAGTGCAAGCTGGTGGTTCTGGTTTTCAAGAAAAGAGGTTTTGTCATATTCCTTAATAAGACATATTATTATATGGTAGACAATAAAAGAACCAATATTAATAATTAGCAGAAAAAGTGCATGTACAGGCTGTAAGGCAGTTTCTAAGGCAGTTTGTCCGCTGCAGTAAAGCTCATATGTTCCTATAAAATAGAATGTTGCTGGAATTGCCCATAGATAAAACCATATTGAAGAAGATGGGTTTCTTTTAACAGCATTTGTAAAAATATTCCGTATATAAAAGTATAATGGGACAAGTAAAAACAGTTGTGTTATAAATATTGCAACAGAAAAAGACCATCTGTATGTTTGTACAGCCAGTTGTGGTGTTACTATGCCTTCAAGACATTTTGAAACAACAATAATAAGGTTTGAAATATTTGACAGCATAAAAAGGGTAAATAGTATTTTTCCAAAGTGTGACTTAATAGCTATAAAATAAAATAGACAATAAGTAATTGTACTAAAAATATTAAGAATCCCTTTTTGTGAGGCTGGAAGTACAGAAGCAATAAAAGCGCTTGCAGCCTGGAAAACCATAAGAATTGATGCCAAAAATGCTGTTATGGGTTTTGAAAAACGCAGGCTGTCATAAAATGGGCGGAGTGCCAGAAATATATATGGAAGAAGGCTTAATATAGTATATATAATAGTTTCAATAATATGATAGGAAGAAAAAAACATAAATAAACCTCCTTACGCATCTGTTCAAAGCAAAATTTAATATAAGAATTTTGTACATCTTTTGATTTTCTCCGGCTTATAGGTATATGGCTTCCGTCACTCATAAGGAAAATATCCTTATCCTGGTTTTTTACTTCATAAAAGTTTGCAATTATGCCTTTGGAGCAACAACAAAAATATGGATGGCAACATAGTAGTTCTTCAAGTCTGCCATGTGTAATCCTTGTCTTTGTATCCCTGCCTTTTTTATTGTGTATTGTTACAATATGGTTAAAATATTCAGTAAAAATAATATTTCTAAGAAGTATTTCTTGTCCATCTGGCAGGATTAAAGAATGTGGGTTGCTATTTTTATCAAAATTTAAGCGGGAAATCATATCTGTTATATTTTTTTCTGAAAATGGTTTAAGTATATAATACTGTGCATCAACTTCATAACTTTCACTA
>VSNJ01000035.1 GCA_009774235.1 Lachnospiraceae bacterium | reverse complement strand
ATATACTATAATTCTTCATAACAACTTGTTATCTTGTTGTTATCAACTTGTATCAACTTTGTTAAAGGAGGAATTAATTATGAATAATTTAAAAAATGCATGGCTTGTCCGTCCATGTCCAGATAACAGAAACAGGCTCCAGGAATTCCAAGATAAAAACATTGTAGCTGTGGGATGGCCTGGTATTGGCAGTCTTTCTGGAAAATCCAGGGCAAATTTAAAGCAAATCCTTTCCGGCAACCCATATAATTATACTGGGCTTGAACTTGGCAATGCCTATGCAACAGTTGATATATTTGTAAACCAGATAAAACCAGGCAGCCTTGTACTTGTCCCATATAAAGATGATATTTATTTTGCAGAAATAACAGGCGGTTATTCTTTTGACCAGTCTGTGGACAGCCATAATAGTAATGGAGGCTATCCGCACCAAAGAACTGTAAAGTGGCTTGAAAATACCTCAAGAAAGAACCTTTCAAAAGAGTTACGTTCTTCACTTAAAGTAAGAAGGACTGCTGCAAACCTCTCTAAACACTTTGAAGAAATAGATGCACTGGCACATGGCAGGGACTATAATCCACAGGCCAGCATTCCTGGCACAATTAATGTATCATATCCACTGCGTCCTGGATGTAATATTGATTTTACAATACCAGATGATATAACTAAAGATGAAGCCAGAAGATTAAGCAGTTATCTTGCCTCCCTGTACTTTGCACAATAAATTACGGCAAGTTATACAGTTTTAAACAATAAAAACATAACAAAAATTCCAGCCGGGAATCTGGTTTTCCAAGCTGGAATTTTATTTATCTAAACTATTTTTATATAATCTTTATCTTCTTAACCGTTTGTATAAACTCCTGGTTACTTTTTGTCTTTCTAAATGTTTCTATAATACGTTCAACTGCCTCTTCTGATTTATTACTATTAAATGCTTTCCTTATAAGGAAGTTAGCTTCAATCTCTTCTTGTGTAAGAAGCAGGTCATCACGCCTTGTACTTGACTTTGGTAAATCAATAGCAGGAAATACCCTTTTCTCTGAAAGTTTCCTGTCAAGTACAATTTCCATATTACCAGTACCTTTAAACTCTTCAAATACAACGTCATCCATTTTGCTTCCAGTATCAACAAGTGCTGTTGCAAGAATTGTAAGGCTGCCACCCTCACGCATATTTCTTGCTGCCCCAAAAAACCTCTTTGGCATATGGAGCGCTGCCGGGTCAAGACCACCTGACAATGTACGCCCGCTAGGCTGTACAGTAAGGTTATATGCCCTTGCAAGCCTTGTAATGCTGTCAAGCAGCACCATAACATCTTTACCATGTTCAACAAGACGTTTTGCCCTTTCAATAACCATTTCTGATACCCTTTTATGGTTTTCAGGAAGCTCATCAAAAGTTGAATAGATTACATCTGCATTATGTCCCATAATGGACTCTTTTATATCTGTAACTTCTTCTGGCCTCTCATCAATAAGCAACACAATAAGGTGCATCTTAGGATGGTTGGTTTTAACAGCCTTGGCAACCTGTTTTAACAATGTAGTCTTACCAGTCTTTGGCTGTGATACAATCATTCCACGCTGGCCCTTTCCAATAGGTGATATTAAATCCATCATACGCATGGATACAGGTCCGCCCTGCATTTCAAGCCTTATCCTTTCATTTGGAAATACTGGTGTAAGCTGCTCAAACTTAACCCTGTGTATAATCTTGTCAGGAGTAACTCCGTTTACAGTACGGATATAAAGAAGAGCACCAAATTTTTCATTCTGGTTGCGCACCCTGACATTTCCTCTAAGTATATCGCCTGTACGCAAATGGTATTTTCTGATAAGTGCAGGTGAAACATATACATCCTCATCTCCTGGAAGATAATTATCACACCTTATAAAACCATATCCTTCCTGCATAACTTCAAGAATACCTTCACGCACTTCCCCGCTGTCAAGTTGTTCCATATCACTAGGTACTGGTGCAGCATTATTTTGCTCTGTACGCTGCTGGCTGCGGTTCTCATTACTATAAACAGCATTATTATTGGTACTTCCGCTATTCTCTGCTACGTTAGGCCTTTCTGGCTTCCTGGAATATTCTGGCTTTCCTGCTTTCCCATTTTCAGCTTCTGTACTGCTGGTAGTTTTTCTGGCAGCTTTAGTTTTGCCATGCCCAGACCCTTCATTATTTCCAGCCACTACTTCTTCTTTACTGCTATTTTCCTTTTCAAATTCAAGAAGCTTATCAAGAAGCTCTTGCTTCTTATATGTAGTTACATTTTTCAAGCCTGACTTTTTCCCCACAATACGCAATTCTACAAGTGACATTTTCTCAAGTTCTGACATAATTAACCTCTTTCTTTTTAGTATAAAGCTAAACAGATATTTGCAATAATGTGCCCATACCTTATAGCCATCCTGCTAATGTTGCTTTTGTAAGAATATAGGGATTGTATAAATCTTATGATGATTAATCATAGAAATAAAAGAAATAAATCTTTAATACCATAATGTTAAGCGCAACTTTTTAACACTATGATACTATAACTAATATACACAATAATTCAGATAATGTAAAGTATATTCAAAGCATGACAGCAAAATTCTTGTTTTACAATCCATTGTATGATATTATTATTGTTATGGTTTTGTAAATAATTATCAGATGGAGGATTTAGAAGATGACCAATAGTGAAAAAGCCATAACACTCCACAAGGAATGGAATGGAAAAATAACTACAGCCCCAAAGTGCAGTGTCAAATCAAGGGAAGACCTTGCAATAGCATATACCCCTGGAGTTGCAGAACCTTGCAAAATTATTGCAGAAAACAAAGAAGAAGCTTATAATTATACACTCAAAGCCAATACAGTAGCAGTCGTCTCTGATGGAAGCGCTGTACTTGGATTAGGCAATATAGGGCCAGAAGCAGCAATGCCTGTTATGGAAGGAAAAGCTGTATTGTTCAAAGAATTTGGCGGTGTCAATGCATTTCCAATATGTCTTGACACACAAGATACAGAAGAAATAATAAAAACAGTTATAAATATAGCCCCTGCATTTGGTGGTATTAACCTTGAAGATATATCAGCACCAAGATGCTTTGAAATAGAAGAACGCCTTAAAGAAAAACTTAATATACCTGTATTCCATGATGACCAGCATGGCACTGCCATTGTTGTACTTGCAGGAATAATTAATGCTTTAAAGGTTACAGGTAAAAATAAAGAAACCTGCCATGTAGTTGTGAATGGTGCAGGCTCTGCAGGCATTGCAATTACCAAACTTCTGCTTAGATATGGATTTAAAGACATTATAATGTGTGATAAATCCGGGATACTTTCTGCTTCTTCACCAGATTTAAACTGGATGCAGAAAGAAATGACAAAGACCACAAACCTTTCTGGCAGGACAGGCTTCCTTGCAGACGCACTAAACGGTGCAGATGTATTTGTCGGGGTTTCTGCACCAGGTATTGTTTCAGAAGAAATGGCAGCATCAATGAACCAGGATGCAATAATATTCGCTATGGCAAACCCAGTTCCTGAGATTATGCCAGATATTGCTAAAAAAGCAGGTGTTAAAGTTATAGGTACAGGACGTTCAGACTTCCCTAACCAGATAAATAATGTTGTTGCATTTCCAGGTATCTTCAAAGGTGCACTTGAGGGACGTGCAACACAGATTACAGAAGAAATGAAACTTGCTGCTGCCCTTGCAATAGCATCACTTGTAGATGAAAAAGACCTGGATGAAAATAATATTATGCCTGAGGCATTTGACCCACGTGTTGCAGAAGCAGTATCCAGTGCAGTAAAGGCACATATAAAATAATGCAGCGCTGGGGAGATAAACCATTTTATTCACTTGATTATTACCTTAAACAGGTTTTTGGTGAAAAGGTATACAAAGTATCACTTAATGGCGGGATGACATGCCCAAACAGGGATGGAAGCCTTGGCACAGACGGCTGTATATTTTGTAGCAGCGGAGGTTCAGGTGAATTTGCTGCCACAAAAACTGGCACTATATATGAACAGATACAGCAAGGAATAGATATTATTAGGAAACATGGCAAACATACAGGCAATAAATTTATTGCATATTTCCAGGCATACTCCAATACATACGCACCAGCCAGTTATCTGGAAGACCTTTATATACAGGCACTTTCACATCCAGATATTGTTGCGATGTCAGTTGGTACAAGGCCAGACTGCTTTAACCAGGATATATTTGCCCTTATTGAAAAATGTAATAGAATAAAACCTGTATGGATAGAATTAGGGCTGCAGACAATACATGAGAAGACAGCAAAACTTATAAAGCGTGGATATACACTAGATGTTTTTAACAATACAGTAAAAGAACTGCGTAAACGTAATATAGATGTTATCACACATGTTATCATTGGTCTTCCTGGTGAAACGGAAGAAGATATAATAGAAACAGTCCATTATCTTAACAAAATGGACATACAGGGAATAAAGCTGCAGCTTCTTCATATACTTAAAAATACACCGCTTGCTTCAATACATGGCAAAATCCATATTTACTCAGAGGAAGAATATATTAAAACTGTAATCCGTTGCATAAGTGAGCTTTCACCTGCAATAGTAGTACACAGGCTTACAGGTGATGGACCAAAAAACATGGTTATTGCACCCCTCTGGAGCTGTAATAAAAAACATGTTTTAAATTCTATAATGCATGGGTTTAAAATATCAGGTGCATACCAGGGTATGTCACTTTAGTAAATTTTTATTTTAGAAAGAAGGATTTTCATGACATCAGAATCACTAAAACTGTACAAATTGATAATCTTATACTTTTTAAGCAAGACAAGACAGCCTATGCCAAATGCCATTATCTCTGATTTTATCCTTGCCAACGGCTATACGGATTATTTCTCAATACAGCAGACATTAGCTAACCTTACAGAAGATAAGATGATTGAAACGGAACAAACACATTCAACTTCTTATTACCTGATTACACCGTCTGGCAAAGAAACTCTTGGTTTCTTTGGAAACCAGCTTCCTGATGGCACAAAACAACAAATTGACAGTTATCTAAATGAAAACAGGGTAAGTATTGTTGAAAATACATCTATACATACTGATTTTAAACAGATAAAACCAGCAGAATACCTTGCAAGAGTATCTATTATAGAGCGTGGAAGCACAATACTTGAACTGGCAATAAACCTTCCATCAGAAGAAGAAGCTATACAAGTATGTCGGAGATTTAAAGAAAGAAATGAAGCCATATATGGTTATCTTCTAAAGACACTTACAATGGATTAAATACACAAAATTACTGGTTCTACTGCGTGTTTGGAAATAATTTCCAAACACGCAATAGTATTTTACTTACATATTACTTTTACAAATTTCTTCTTGCCACGTTTAAGTACAATTCCATCCTGTCCTATATCATCTTTTGTTACCATCATTTTAGTATCAGTAACTTTCTCACCACCTGCCATTACACCACCCTGTTCTACATTGCGGCGGGCTTCTGCATTAGACGGGGCAAGCCCTGATTTTACAAGAAGTTTTAGTATGCCAATGTTTCCTTCTTCAAAGTCATCGTCTGTAAGTTCCGCAACTGGCATATCTGCTGCATTGCCACTTGAGAAAAGTGCCTTTGCACCTTCTTTTGCCTTTGATGCTTCTTCTTCGCCATGTACAAGCTTTGTAAGCTCAAATGCAAGTATCTCCTTAGCCTCATTAAGCTGGCTTCCTTCCCATTTGTCCATTTCTTCAATTTGCTCCAAAGGCAGGAAAGTAAGCATACGAAGACATTTAAGCACATCTGCATCACTTACATTCCTCCAGTACTGGTAGAAATCAAACGGGCTTGTTTTATCTGGGTCAAGCCATACAGCGCCTGACTGTGTCTTGCCCATTTTCTTTCCCTCTGAATTAAGCAGAAGGTTAATTGTCATTGCATACGCATCCTTGCCAAGTTTGCGGCGTATAAGCTCTGTACCACCTAACATATTGCTCCACTGGTCATCCCCGCCGAACTGCATATTACATCCATATTTCTGGAATAATGTATAGAAATCAAAGCTTTGCATAATCATATAGTTAAATTCAAGGAAAGTAAGCCCTTTTTCCATACGCTGTTTATAACACTCAGCAGCAAGCATACGGTTTACAGAGAAATGTGCCCCTGTCTCACGCAGCATATCCATATAATTAAGGTCCAAAAGCCATTCAGCATTATTTACAAGCAGTGCTTTGCCATCTGAAAAGTCAATAAACTTCCCAATCTGCTTCCTGAAACATTCAACATTATGGTTAATAGTTTCCACAGTCATCATCTGCCGCATATCTGTCCTGCCTGATGGGTCACCAACCATTGCAGTGCCCCCGCCAATAAGTGCTATTGGCTTATTTCCAGCCATCTGTAGCCTTTTCATAAGACATAATGCCATAAAGTGCCCTACATGGAGACTGTCTGCAGTAGGGTCAAAGCCAATATAAAATGTAGCTTTGCCTGTATTTACAAGCTCTTTTATCTCCTCTTCATCTGTAACCTGGGCAATAAGCCCACGGGCAATAAGTTCATCATATAACTCCATAATAATCTCCTTTCTATGTGTAACAATATCCTGTACCCGTATATCTTCACTTTAAATCCACGGGAATAAAAAAACTGGAACCAGTGCGCCTGTTTCTTGCACTTTTTAGATTACAGCAATTTCTTATAAAATAAAAAAAGCCCTTTTATCTGCTTTATACAGATAAAAGGACGGACTTTTGCCGTGTTACCACCTTTTATTTACAACAGGCTCACACCTGCTGCCTTAACAGGATACCATCATATCCCTGCATTATAACGGATGCACTACCGTCTGCGCCTACAAGGCTTAAACCCTTCAGCCAGCTACTCCAAGATGTATTCGTATGCAGTCCCTGCTTGCGCCTCTCATCACCCGGCTGCTTTCTTTAAGCTGTCCCCTGCTACTACTTCTTCTCTTCAACGTATTTACATAATGTATTCTAACCAATACAATGCAATTTGTCAAATACAAATTTGTGTTTTTGTAGATAATTCCTAACAAAATCCTTTAGGATTATTAACTTGCCATCTCCATGCATCTTCACACATTTTATCAATATCCCTTTTTGCCACCCAGCCAAGTTCTTCCTTTGCTTTGCCAGGGTCAGCATAACACATGTCTATATCTCCTGGTCTTCTATCTGTAATATTATAAGGAATTTTCTTTCCACACGCCTTTTCAAAGCTGTGTATAATCTCAAGCACACTGTATCCTTTTCCAGTACCAAGGTTATATGTTACAAGCCCTGGATTGGAACTTAACTTTTCAAGTGCCTTAATATGTCCTTCTGCCAGGTCTGATACATGTATATAATCACGCACACCTGTACCATCTGGTGTGTCATAATCATCTCCAAATACATTTACACACTCCAGTTCCCCTGAAGCAACTTTTGCAACATATGGCAGCAGGTTATTAGGTATGCCATTAGGATTCTCGCCAATCTCACCACTTTCATGTGCACCTATAGGGTTAAAATACCTTAAAAGTGCAATATCCCAGCTTTTATCTGCATTATAAATATCCCTGGCCATATCTTCAATTATAAGTTTTGTCCTGCCATATGGATTAGAAACTGACAATGGGAAGTCCTCTTTAACAGGCACACTTGCAGGTTTGCCATAAACTGTAGCTGATGAACTGAATACAAGTGACTTAACATTGTGTTTCTCCATAACCTTTAAAAGGTTTATAGTTCCAGTAATATTGTTATCAAAATATGCCAGTGGGATTTTACATGATTCGCCTACTGCTTTTAATCCCGCAAAATGTATTACAGAAGAAATATTTTCTTTATTAAATATATTACATAATGCCTCTTCATCCAGTAAATCTTCTTTATAAAATTTGACACTGCGCCCTGTTATCTTTTCCACCCTGTCTAATGCTTCTTTGCTTGAATTAGAAAGGTTGTCTATAACTATAACCCCATATCCTGCATTAAGCAGTTCTACAACTGTATGGCTTCCAATAAATCCAGAACCTCCTGTAACTAAAATATTATCCATAATAATCTCCATTCCGCTGCCCGTAGTACGCTGGCAGCATAAATATTATTTATTTTATCCTGGTACAATATACCTGGATTAAAATAGTATACATCCATATAATTTAGTATAACATATTTTTACAGAACCTGGCTACATAAACAAAAGCTAATTTACAATTATCAATATAACATTATAGTGCATCTAAATATAACTTAATATACAAAGTAATATTGTTATTAACCTTACCATTGTTTTAAATTCTGGTAAAACTTGCATGATATTATTTTTACTAAACTGTATATTTTACCATAAGACAGCTGTTTAAAGGCGCTGGTGCTTAAGTCTTGTATTAAATGTTCCGTAGAAACATAGGGACTTTATGCACCACTGTATATCCCATCCAAGTGCAATACGTGCAAAGCCAGGTTGCAAACATGGCTTTTTGGTGGTAAACATTTGGAACTGCCAGAGCCACATTATTTGTGAATTGTTATATTTCTATATATACAATATAAAGATAACCAAAAATTATTATATTTATTGGAAAAAACTGCTTTTATGTGTTATACTATAGCGTATCTGGAGATTAGAAACTATATACAAATGGAGGTCCGGTTAATGAAAGGAATAATACTTGCAGGTGGTTCTGGTACAAGGCTGTACCCTCTTACAATGGTTACATCCAAACAGCTGCTGCCAGTTTATGATAAACCAATGATTTACTATCCACTCTCAACCCTTATGCTTGCAGGAATACGTGATATCCTTATAATATCTACACCTGCAGACATAGGTAACTTTGAACGCCTTCTTGGTGATGGAAGCAGCTTTGGCATAAACCTTAAATACAAAATACAACCTTCACCAGACGGGCTTGCACAAGCATTTATTATAGGTGAAGATTTTATTAATGGCGATTCATGTGCCATGGTACTTGGTGATAATATTTTCTATGGAAGCGGGCTTGGAAAACATCTCCACACTGCTGCTGAAAAAAAGGACGGCGCAACAATATTTGGATATTATGTTGATGACCCTGAACGGTTTGGCATTGTTGAATTTGACAAGGACGGTAAAGCTGTATCCATTGAAGAAAAACCAGAACACCCAAAGTCTAACTATTGTGTTACAGGATTATACTTTTATGATAACAGGGTTGTAGAAATGGCAAAAAAAGTTAAACCCTCTGCAAGAGGCGAACTTGAGATTACTGACCTTAACAAGATGTATTTAGAAGAGGGCTCTCTTGATGTAATAACTCTGGGACGTGGCTATGCATGGCTTGATACAGGTACAATTGATGCACTGTCTGATGCCACAGAATTTGTAAAAGTTATAGAAAACAGACAGGGTATTAAAATATCAGCAATAGAAGAAATCGCATATAAAAATAAATGGATTTCAAAAGAAAAACTTATAGAATCCGCAAGCCTTTATGGCAAATCAGCATATGGAAGGCATTTAAAACAAGTTGCAGATGGCAAGATTAAATATTAAAAAATAAAAGAAAGGAAAAACAGGCATAGCCTTTTTAATCAAATACTATGCCTGTTTCCCAGAATATTGTATTGTCTGGGAAATGGTATATATTATGAATATAATTGTAACCGGCGGAGCTGGATTTATTGGGGGGAACTTCTGTCATTATATGACAGAAAAATATCCAGAAGATATGATACTGTGTATTGACAAACTCACATATGCAGGCAATATGGAGACACTGGCACCTATTATGGACAAGCCAAACTTTAAATTCTTTAAAGCAGATATCGCAGACAGGGATACTATATATAAGATATTTGAAAAAGAAAAACCAGATATAGTAGTTAATTTTGCTGCTGAAAGCCATGTTGACCGTTCAATAAATGAACCAGAAGTATTTCTGCGCACTAATATAATTGGCACTAATGTTATGCTTGATGCATGCCGTAAATATGGAATCAAGCGTTACCACCAGGTTTCTACTGATGAAGTATATGGTGACCTTCCACTTGACAGGCCAGACCTTTTCTTTACAGAAACAACACCAATCCATACAAGCAGTCCTTATTCCGCTTCAAAAGCATCTGCAGACCTTCTTGTACAGGCATACTCACGTACTTATAACCTTCCATGTACGATTTCAAGGTGTTCAAATAATTACGGGCCTTACCATTTTCCAGAAAAATTTATCCCTCTTATAATTGCCAATGCATTAAATGGTAAGAAAATACCTGTTTATGGCACTGGTGAAAATGTACGTGACTGGCTTTATGTCAAAGACCACTGTATTGCCATTGACCTTATAATACGTAAAGGTACTCCAGGTGAAGTATACAATATAGGCGGGCACAATGAAAAGACTAATATGGAAGTAGTGAAAACAGTTATTGCAGGCCTTGGCAAAGAAGAAGACCTTATAACACACGTAACTGACAGGCTTGGACATGACAGGCGTTATGCAATAGACCCTGCCAAAATCCACAATGAACTGGGATGGCTTCCAGAAACACCATTTGAAGAAGGAATTGCCAAAACAATCCAATGGTATCTTGATAACAGGGAATGGTGGGAAAATATAATTAAAGGTGATTACCAGAATTACTACGAAAATATGTATGGAAACCGTGAAACCATTTAAACTTATTAAGCAAACAGCAGAGCAGATTACAGATATCCTTTACCGCTAAAAAGAAGTTTTCACTTATACAGCATAAAACTTCCTTAAAATAAGCTGCTGGGGCAAAATAACTTCCCCCAGCAGCATTATATTCTGTTAAAAAATATTCTCTAATCTACATAATCCAAGTGCCGCATCAATTACTTTGTCCATATCATAATATTTATATTGTCCAAGCCTTCCGCCAAATATAATATTATTATCTTCCTCTGACAATTTTTTATATTTTTCATAAAGCTGGTTATTCTTTTCATTATTAATTGGATAATATGGTTCACTGCCTTTCTCCCACTCAGATGAATATTCCCTGCTTATTATAGTAAATGGCTGTGTCCCAAACTCAAAATGCTTATGTTCAATAATGCGTGTATATGGGACATCAGCTGAAGTATAATTTACAACAGCATTTCCCTGGTAATTACCAGTTTCAAGCCTTTCTGTTTCAAAACGGACTGAACGGTATTCAAGTACACCAAATTTATATCCATAATATTCATCAATCATTCCAGTATAAATAACTTTACTAGCATCTATACTATCCCTGGCATCAAAATAATCTGTTGAAAGCATTACTTCTGAACCTTTAAGCATCTTTTCTACAATAGCAGTATAACCTTCTACAGGAATACCCTGGTACCTGTCATTAAAATAATTATTATCATAAGTAAACCTCAGAGGAAGCCTTTTTATAATAAATGCTGGAAGCTCTTTACATTCACGCCCCCACTGCTTTTGTGTATATCCTTTTACCAGCTTTTCATATACATCCCGTCCCACCAGCTTTAATGCCTGTTCCTCAAGGTTCTGTGGTTCACCAATGCCAGACCCGCTTATCTGTTCTTCAATAATCCTCTTTGCCTCATCAGGCGTCTTAATCCCCCACATCTTACTAAATGTATTCATATTAAATGGAAGGTTATACAGTTCATCATTATAAACTGCAACTGGTGAATTAATATAATTATTAAATTCTGAAAACTGGTTTACATAATCCCATATTTTTTTATCTGATGTATGAAAAATATGTGCTCCATATTTATGCACTTTTATTCCATCATTATCTTCTGTATATATATTGCCAGCTATATGAGGCCTTTTATCAATTACAACACACTTCCTGCCTGCCTTTGATGCCTCATACGCAAAAACAGCACCAAATAAACCTGCACCAACAATTAAATAATCATATTTCATCTCAATCTCCTATAAAATCAACTCTTGTTTTTTCCAAAAATAAATAATTTGCTAAAAATATAATTTAATATAATAACAAGTATATTGGAAAGTATTTTCATTACCATATCATTAAAATGCAATATATTAACTGACACAAACATTATTAACACATCAAGTAACCCTGTTGCAAGCCTGCACCCAAAAAATGAAACACACTCTGTTACCGCCATAGCCAGGCTGTCTGTCTTACTTTCAAAAACAAAAATTTTATTTGTTATATATGCAAAAATAACACTTACAATCCATGCCAGCGCAGTGGATGCCACAGTACCCATATTAAAAACATATGCAAAAAGCGCATATGTAACTATATTTACTAATGTTGTAAGCCCTCCAAAAACTAAATAGAGAACCATCTCTTTATATTTTAAAAAAAGTTCCCATACTTTTCTAAACATACTTATACCTCTTAAACCACATATTGCCCCATACAGGCAGAAATAAAACTTCAAGCCATAAACTTGTGCAAACAATAAAGCCCTGCACACAGCAGGACTTCATACCAAATACCATCAAAATAAATGAAACTGCCAAGACTTGTTATAATTATTATAGCTCAATAGCGCCTGATTTCTCCCCATCATTATTTATAACATAATATGCCTTGCCCTCTTGTGGCTTAACATATAAATTTACAGACTGTACAGAAGACTTGTCCTGGTTAAATGCATTACAATAATCATTTATTGCTGCTTCAAACATCAGCTCATCACTAAACTCCAGTTCATTGTACTGTATATAAAGCTTATGTTGTATTGTGTTTGTATTATTTGAAGCTTTTGCTTCCATATTTTCTGTCTTTATGTCCATATCCACAGTGCTCTCTGGCTCTGTTGTACTCTCTGTGTTCCCTGTTGTAATTCCTGATATGCTGTCTGCACTTGTTTCTTCTATAATACTATCTGTTACTGCTCCACCCTCTACATCCTCTTTTACTTCATTTACATTTTCCTGCATATCACTGACCTCTTTCTTTAACTGGTTATTATATCTTGATGCTCTCCTTTTTTCTTTCAACGCCTTTTTGCTATTTCTCCTCTTGCTTGACATCTATATCCCTCCATGTATTTGTTATTTTTCTATTATAGTGTATATGTTAGAATATGTCAAAGTGAACATACATGTTTTTTCTATTTTGAATATAAAATTGTTACTGTCCACACCTGGCGGGATTTGAGGGTTTTGGGTATAATCCATATCCAAAGTACAAGTTAAGTAACTATTATATAACCGTTATTATTTTCTATTTTGCTTCTTATCCATATATTCCCTAGCATCTTTCATAAAACTTACAACAATCAGTACAATAACTGCACCAATTGGAAATGCTGCCACGATACTTACACTCTGCAAGTTATTCATTGAACTTTCTGCAAACAATAATGCAATTGGCAGTAATATAAGTAATATACACCATACCAGTTGTAATAATTTATGTGGCTGCTCTCCTTCTTGAAGTTTCTGGTAACTATAACAGGATGCTGTTAAAGCAATAGAGTCAAAGGATGTCGCATAAAATGCCACCATTGAAATTAAAACAACACAAAGTATTAATGGCGCACAAGGCATTGTCTTAATAATTGATACAATCATACTATACAATTCCCCTGTTTCGTTATATTGTGCAATAAAATCTGTTATACCTGATACCTGCATACCCATAGAATAATTCCCTAGAACAATAAAACTAACAAGAGTGGCTCCAACTCCAAAGCCATATCCACCAAGAATTGTCTGGCGTATAGTCCTTCCACGTGAAATACTCCCAATAAAAAATGGTGCTGCCACACACCAGACCATCCAATATGCCCAGTAATATATTGTCCAGTTCTGTGGAAAACTTGTATTTCTCTGTGGGTCACTAAATGTAGATAATTCAAAGAAATTCTGCACCATTTTTCCAAAAGAAGAAAAGCCAGTTTCAACAATATATCTTGTTTCACCTCCAAAAAACAGTACAAACACCAGCAACCCAAAGAATAAATATATACAGGATTTTGCAAGCAGGCTGATTCCTTTAAAACCATGTAACAGTGAATATGTGTATACAAAACATGTAACAACTAATATTATAATATTAATTGTAGTCCTGCCTGTCTCCACATGGAATAAATCACCAATAATTGCTGCCATAAGCGGCGTTGCTATACTAAAAGTTGTTGCTGTCCCTGCCAGCAGGGCAAATACTGCCAGCAAATCTATTGCTCTTCCAATAATCCCATCACTATAATTTCCAAGTACCGGACGGCAGGCTTCTGAATACTTCTGGCGCTCCCTTTTACGCACATGGAGCATAAAACCAAATGCAACTGCAAGTACAAGATAAAATCCCCAAGGAATAAAGCTCCAGTGAAATAAAGGATATACTCCTGCCCATTCCTGTATAGTACCCATTTCAGAAATATGTGGGTCTGTAGCATAAAGAACCCATTCAGAAAATGAATAAAACAATATATCTGCTGCCAGTCCGCATGTAAATACCATAGACCCCCACGCCCAGAATGTATATTTAGGCTTTTCGCCTGGCTTTCCCAGTACAATATCCCCATATTTTGAAAAAGCAATAAAAATAGATAATAGAAAAATACCTAAACCAATAATTAAATAATAACTTCCAAATGTATCACCAAAGAAAAAACGTATTTTACCAAGAATATCATTGGACTGTTCTGGATAAAAAAAGAACAAGAAACATAATACAATAACAATACATAATGGCAGCAGTGTAATCATCCAGTCAATTTTACCACATTCCTTTTTTATACTGTTATTCATAATCTTCCTCCTCTATATATCTTTTGTATGTCTTGTCCAGTGCTGCCAGTTCACTAATATTATCTAACTCAATAACATCCCCTTTATCCATTTTCCAGATACCAAGTTTATAATCATTTGGATAGCAAAAAAACACCACATCATCCCAGTAAACCTGCCTGTTCTGTTTTTCTTCAAACTCTATTTCCAGATGGTTCTTAAGCTTTCTGCCATCTTCTGTATTCCAGCGGGAAATACTAAAAAGCTGCCATCCATTCTGGCCACCATTCCTGCTGCACGACTTTACAAAGCCATTCTCTACTGTCTGAAGCCATTCTGTAGTCCCGCTGTCTGTCCATACACTATTATAACCAGAATGTTCAAAGTCTGCACCAAGGACATCCGTATTATAAATAACCTGGTCCCCGTCAAGTATAATTGCATCCTCTATATAATCCCTTGCCATATATAATGATGAGATATTATTGCATACAGCATAGTATGGATTTTCAATTAATTTTAAACCTGGATATTCTTTCTCTAATATTTTAAACTTTTCTTTCATATAGCCAGCCACTACATAAATTTCAGTAATTCCATTCTTATGTAACCCAAGAATAATTGTATCTATTATCCTGGTTCCATTAATTTTTATTAATGGTTTAGGCGTTTCTAATGTTACTGGATTCATGCGGCTGCCTGTTCCTGCTGCCAGAATAACAGCCCTCTTTACTCTGTACATTAAATCCCTCCTCCAAGCTTATTTAATTCCTCTTTAACAATATTATAGTAATCTTTTGCATAACGGTACTGCCTGAGAGAATACTCTCCAAGCTCAATTCCAAGATTTCTTTTATATTCACACCAGTTGCTCCACAAAAGCCCGCACACAGAAATATAACAATAAATTTTAACCCTGTCCACATTACTGCATCCTTCTGGAAAATAAGCATCAATTAAACTGTCTGCCTGGCTTCTGTTATAAAGTGAATATATAACAAACATTGCTATATCTACATGCGGGTCCTGCAGGCCTGCATATTCCCAGTCAATCAGGCGTATATCTTCTTTACCATCCCCACTATATACAAAAAGGAAATTATCTGGCACAGAATCAATATGTGACAACACCTTTTCACCAGCATGCGAATCAATAAACTTCTTTAATGAAAATATCTTTTCTTTAGTTTTATTATAATCCTTGTAAATAGAATGTCTGTTCTCCCACAAAGACTCATAAAAATTAATCTGTCCAAAAATATCAAACTCATGGTTTACCTTTAGTTTCATATTATGGAATTCTCTTAAACGCTGCATACATTTCTTTACATCATCACTATTCATAGGGTCACAGACTCTTGCCCTTTCAAAAAAAACAGTAATTTTATATCCATTTTGAGGGTTAATATAAACAATATTATCACACAGGTCTTTGCCATTAACCAGATTATATACCTGCGCCTCCTGCCTGCGGTTAATAAGCTTATCTGTACCTTCACCTGGAATACGCATAATATATCTTTTTCCATTACACGTAAACAAAAATGACCTGTTAGTCATACCTTTTTTCATTACAGTAATGTCTTCCACTTCATCTGGTATTACATCCAGGGTTTCACAAATAACTTTAATTGCATCCGTTTTAAGCTGGTTAGAATCACTGTCAAGTTCCCTAAGCTGCTCATAAGTGTTTATTTCAACTACATCTGTTGAAGGGAAAATCCTTGCTGCCACAATCATTTTATCCTTGTGGTATAATGCCTTTTCCCAGAATACAACATTATTCTGTGCATCTTTACATAATTCTTCAACCCTGTCACGCACAATCTTTGCTTCCTCTTCCAGCAAATAACTTATGCCAACCATTGTATTTCCTCCAACATTTTGTGGTACAGAAACCAGCTCCATCTTCCTGTTTACCCTTACAGAACTGTCATTATCTATTAAATCACTAACCATATACCATGAATAAAGTTCATGGCTTTGGTATGGATTCCTGTCACACCATATATCACATGGTATAATATAGGAATTAGAAAGATGATTAAGCACTAATTTCAAAGAATGGAGATTATTTTTAACAGCATACTCACTATTTACAACAAGTTCTACCCCATATTCATCAATAAGATACTCATATTTCTCTTTCATAAAACCAACAACTATATAAATCTCCTTAACCCCTGCCTCATGTAACTGTTTAATTGCCCTTTCAACCAGCGGTTCCCCATTAACTTCTATAAGCCCTTTAGGAACCTCCATATTAATTGGCACCATACGCATTCCAAAGCCAGCCGCTAGTATAATAGCATTTTTAGGCGCCTTGGATTTAAACTCTTTAACTGCTTTTGGTGTAAGTTTAACCTCTTCATTAATATATCCAGCACTCATAAGTTCTTTTACAGAACGGTTTACTACCCCCAGAGAATGTCCAGATACCTCTGCCAGGATACGCTGGTTAATAAATGGTTCTAAACGCAATGCGTTCAGTATATCACTTTCTTGTTTGTTCATGTACTTTATTTTTACTCCTTTCGTGAACATAAGACTTATAAATATCCCAGTTGCAAAATATAATTTACAACTGGGTTATAATCCAATATAAATTATTCTATACAATTATATAAGATTTGTCAAATTATTTAATTTTTTAAAATAAAATATTTGTTCTATATAATTATCTTGTTTTATATAATTATCCTGTTTTTGACAATATACTTTACTATCTATACATTACAATTATATCATTCTCTTTTAATACAGTCTGCCCGTTAGGAATAACTGTTTCATCATCACGGACAATCATAGCAATAAGCATATCCTCTGGAATATCCAGCTCACCTATTGCCTTATTACACCATGGGTCAAGCCTTGTAATACTATGTTCCTCCAGTTTATCCTGCTCACTTGGCTCATATGGAGGCACTGTAAGGATAATATCATCCCCAGCAAATATCTCTGTATCACCTTTTGTTATAATTGTTTCATTTTCTCTTTTTATCATAATTGCCAGTGAACCCGTTGGCATATTTACTTCCCTTATTCTTTTATTCTCCCAGTTATGTCCTTCTGGGATATGCATCCTCATAAGCTGGAGTGCCGTTTCCTCCTGGTAATCATTAAATGTCTTTCTTACATCAGACTTTTCATCTACCATACCAAGCCGTCTTGCTACAGCTGGTAGCAGTGTTCCTTGTATAGAAACAGAAAATAATGATACCATAAATACAATATGGTACAAATCCTGTTTCATAGATATTCCATTTGCTACTGCCATTATAGCAAAAACTACAGAAGACGCCCCTCTTAAACCTGCCCACGAAACAAGCAGACACTGTTTTACACTACACTTAAACGGCAACAGCAGCCCAAAGACAGCCACTGGTCTTGCAATTATAGTTAAAAACACAACTATTGCAACTGCATCAGGAATAATTGCTGGCATAAGATGAGGAAATGACAACAAACCGATTAAAAAGAAAATAGAAATCTGTGCAAGGCTTGTAACCCCATCAAAAAACGGAATTAAGTTCTGTTTATTCTGTATCCTGCTATTTCCAAGAATAATTCCAAATAAATAAATACTAAGGTATGAATTGCCTCCAATCATGCTGTTTATGCCAAAACATGATAAAATTACTGCAATTATAAAAATTGTATCAAGCCCTTCTGAAACAAGCCGGGTCTTTGTTAATATATTTATTACAAGCTTTGCAAGTACAATACCCGTTACCACTCCAAAAAACACCTGCTTTATTACAGTTAATGCTATACTATCATTACCTCCTGGTAACATAAAACCCAGTGCTATTATTGCCAGCATATATGAAACAGGGTCATTACTTCCACTCTCTACCTCAAGTACAGAAGCTGTGCCATCCATAAGGTCAAGTTTCTTTTTCCTAAGAATTGCAAACACACTGGCAGCATCAGTAGAAGACAGGACAGCACCAATAAGAAAACTTTCTTCTGGTGAAATCTTAAGCACACTATTACATAAGAAAGCAGTTATTAAGGCTGTTATCAATACTCCTGCTGTAGAAAGTAAAACTGACTTCCCAGCAACCTTCTTTGCCACAGGCCAGTTTGTATTAAACCCGCCATAAAACATAATAAAAATTAATGCAATAGCGCAAATATTTTCCGCAAGTACAAAATTGTCAAATGGTATCTTAAATATACCATCACTTCCAAACAGCATGCCAATAAACATAAAAAGAATTAATGCTGGCATACCAAATTTATCCGAAAACTTCTCTGCAAGCACACAAAGCAAAATTACACAAGCAATAACTAAAACAAAAAAAGTCATCAACAACCTCCAAAATATAACCAACAAACTATTTACCCACTCTTATTACGCATCTTCTTTACCCTCTTTAATACAGATGTATCAAGGTTATTTTCCTTAATAAGCCTTAATGCAACCATCTTATTAATCCTGTAATTTATGGATATTGTTCTTGTTCCGTCTGTATAGATAAAGTGGTCCCCGCTCCTTCTTGACAGCCTAAAACCATTACCCTCCAGAATCTGTATCATATCCTTTGTATTATAAACAATAGGTCTTGTACTCATAAGCATCCTCCTTATCCTTTGCAACATTACTTTAAGGACAGATGGCCAGGCGGATATCCGCAATCCCCTCCCTGGAACAAATATGCCATGTCCATCAGGACACGCCTAAAACTACTTTTAATTTTAATAAGATAATTATACTACATAACTAGAAATATATAAAGCATAGATTTTTTATAATATTATTTTAACTACAAAAACAACAAAGCAGGAAACTGCAAAATATTCCCCGCTTTGCTATTTAATTTTTACATATTATATTTTTAAGGTTATTACACATCTATCTGACTATGTTTGAAATAGATTAATTATATCAACTTGTTCTTTTTAAATTTTTGTATGTTATTTTTTTATTATTCTTTTTCATTTAATTCATTAAGGCCCCGTTCTCTCTAACTACCTTAACTTTCTTAATCCCTTATTCTAAGTTTCCTTATTTTCCTGAATCAAAACATAAGAAATCTATATGCCGTTCTAAAGCATTACATATTTCTCCCAACACTATGATACTAATTCTAGCACATTATCTTATTATCCTCTTTGCATAGACCACCCCTCTCTTTATTAGCGTACCTAAAACTATCATCTTAATATGTCAACTATTCTGCTATAATGTCTACAAAGATACGCTTTATTTAACTATACCACATTTTCAGATAATTTCAATACAACTTGCACAAACTGCATTTTAAACGTATGAAATGCATTATTTTGTCATTTTATGTCGAATTTTGGGGTGTTTATTCCAAAAAAACACAAAATAAAGATATTAATATGTATGTTTTTAATACTATTGTATAGATAAAAAAGTGGGGAATTTATTGAAAAATCAAAATTTCTAAATGGATAGATATGATTCTTTTTATACACTAATAAATTTTATATTATATATGTGACGTCCTCCCCCACCTAAAGAGCTTAACTTGACCCACAAATTAAAATTAAACAAGAAATTCCCTATATTCTAATAAAGTATATAATTTAAGCATTCCTTCCCAAAGAGATTTTACACCTGGAATACCATCACTTGGAGCACCTTTTCTTCCTCCAAGTGATGCAAGGTCATAAATAACCTCTTGGATGCAGTAATGTTCTGATGGGAGTATTTTTGTTTTTCTTGCAGCACAATATAATACTTTCCATTCCCAATCTTCAAAAAATAATTCTGCAAGCAGGTCTGGACATAACCTTCCCAGATAAGTAAGGTTCAATATTTGGAGTGCAATAACAGAATATAGTAATGTTAACAGTTTTAGACATTCATAACTTCTGCTTTGTTTTTCCTCTATTTTACAGCCATTTTTTAGTACAAAATGAAAACGTTCTATTTTCCATCTCTGGGCATAAGAGCGGATTTCCCGTTCAGCATCTTCCCAATTCTTCACTTCATTATTGGTAAGTAAAAACCATGATAGTCCATCTTTTTTCCTAGATTCCCTTACATACAGGGCAGTCAGAGGTAACGTATCTGGGGGTGTTTTTTTCTTTTCTCTGTGCTGGTTTTTTTATGTTTTGTTTTTCCCACCGGATTTCCATGACTGCTTTTCTTGAAGGGGTATGTTCTTTGGAATTTCTGGCTATCTGTACCATCATAGTTCCCTGTACTGGTAAAGACTTTAGCTTATCAAAAATTTTTTCTCCTTCTTTCGTCATCCTGTTCTGGGTCAGTCTTACCAGAAATTTTTCACCAAGTTTTTGGGCATCAGCAAATAATTCATAAAAATCACCTTCCCTGTCACAAACTGTCACAGGTTCTATCCCATCGGGAATAAGATTATTTGCTTGTCTTAATGTGTTAATCCACCGGAACCCTTCTTTCTCCTCAATAGGACGGGCTTTCTTTTCTTCTTTTGTTGCTGTATCATCCTTCCGCTTTTTCCGTGTAAATGCCTCCTGATGGATGATTCCGGCAGGAAGCCCGCTTTCTGTAACAGCAATGCAGGAATGAACCATCATTCCCTTTTGCTCAGAGTCACAATAATATCCCATTCCATCAATTCCTTTCCGATTTCCAAAACAAATGGAAGTAGTATAATAAAAAATAAATAATTCATAGTTTCAAAAGTGTGTTATAATGCCATTATACAAATTTAGAATGTGAGGTATATTGACATGGCAAATCACACTTATTATATAGAATTAAATGAAGGAGATCATGACTATTTATTATCTCTTTCGAGAAACAGAACTATTCAGGCACAAGTATGTTTGAGAGTAGTGGTAGAATATAAATAGTACAAGTTAGATGTGGAATAATTCTTGATATAGATGTAATATAAAAACAATGGAGGATTAGAACATGGCAACACAATACTCAGAGGAATTTAGGAAAGATGCAGCCAGATATTGGGAAGAACATCAGGAATTAGGTGTAAATACCTGTGCCAGGAATCTTGGCATATCAAAAAGTGCCCTTTCCATATGGCGAAAGAAATACCAAATGAACGGGGGAAGTATTCCAGCCAGAGGGCGGGGTAATTATGAAAGCGATGAAGCAAAAGAAAATGCAAGACTCCGCAAAGAATTACAGGATACACAGGATGCACTTGAAATATTAAAAAAAGCCACCGACATACTGGGAAACTAACAGAAGCTATATATACTGGAACATCAAAAATGGATAAAAAGATGTGTGGGAATGATGGACGCCGGCTTAATGTTAGCGGTGTGCTGGGATACTTAGGCGTTTCAAGAAGTGGATATAACAGTTGGAAAAACAGGGTTCCAAGCATCAGGGAGCAGCGAAAAAATAACGTAAAAAATAAAATATGCGATATATATGATGAACCGCATCAGAATTATGGAGCCCCAAAGATTACAGCCATACTCAATAAAAACGGGGAAACCATCAGTGAAAAAACAGTTGGAAATTACATGAGGGAAATGGGATTAAAAGCACAATGGATAAAGCCTTACACCATAACAACCATTGCTCCGAATTTCAGTGAAAAATACAAAAATATATTAAAAAAACAGTTTAACCCGGATACTCCGGATGCGGTATGGTGCCCAGATATTACATATATATGGACTTTTGATGGTTTTGTCTGTCTGACAAGCATAATGGATTTATATTCAAGAAAAATCATAGCATGGGAACTAAGCAGGACTCTAGAGGCAAAATGGATAATCAATGCAGTGGAAAAAGCTAAGAAAAACCGTCATGTAACCAGGCCATTGATAATGCATCCAGACCGAGGATGCCAATATACATCTGCAGATTATATTGATGCTACAGAGGGAATGACACGAAGCTATTCAAAAAAGGGATATCCATGGGATAATGCGTGCATAGAATCATTTCACTCATTATTAAAAAGAGAATGGATTAGCAGGTTTAAAATAAAGGATTATAAGCATGCATATAAGCTTGTATTTGAATATATCGAGACATTTTATAACACGGTAAGGATTCATAGTCATTGTAATTACGAATCGCCAAACAAACATGGGAAAAATTACTGGAAAGAATTGAGGAAACTCGAAATTGAAGCGGCATAATTAAGAATATTAAGATAGAGTTCATGTTTAACTTGTACTTTTTCTTGACATAGAACCACTTTCTCTTTCAGGCTGGTTATATAGTGGGAACGCAATTCATCCCCCACTTTAGAAGCGGGGGACTTCTTGCTGAAAGATGTTAAATGAAATTAGAATTAATAATAAAATAACTTGTAAATAATAAAATTATAAATATGACAGACAAAAATCTAAAATAAAACCATCTACTGCCTGATTATCTATAAAAAAATATGGCAAACAATAAAAACGAAATTGATAGGAATAGCCTCTAGGCAGTTTTAAGGAAAATTTTGTAATGTAACTTATACACTTAAATTTACACAGCCGTATAAAATAATTTTGCTCTTTATCAATTTAATTGAATTAATACAATATATTGATTCTATAGTATTCAACTGTCTTATAATTGTATAGAAAATAGATACTCCAACTAATATAATAAAGAACCAATAGTTTATTTCTATAAAAACTTAATAATCTTTGCTTTCTACCTTTAGGAATTGCTAAAATCCCCCATGTCCAAAAAGCTTCGTGGGCTCTGCTAACACTTGGCCTCTAGGATAAAATTAAAAGACAAAGACACAAAATTTAAAACACTGCTTTAATAAATCCAATCATAACAGTATTTTATTAATTTTAGATAAATTGCCAGTAAACAGGTAATTTTCAAACACTCTATAGTTTAAATTTAATTTTATCATTCACACTAATATCTTTTCCTATCTGTACTTCTATCATTTTAAGTTCTGTATCAGCAATAACAGTATGCTTACACCCTGCTTTTATAGTTACTATATCACCTGTAGTAACCACTCTTTCTTTATCATTAATTATAACTTTTCCTTGTCCTTTAATTACGTTCCATATTTCATCCCTGTTTTCATGGCTGTGGTAATTCATTCTGTTTCCATGTTTTAATGTAACCTTTATAACCATACTTTCACTTTCTACATCCAATACTTTAAAACTTCCCCATGACTTTTCTGCAAACATAATTATATTATCCATTTTATCAACATAAGGTTTTATAAAACTTGATTGTTCCTTATCAGAAACCAGGATACCATCAGGGCTTGCTGATACAACAATATCCTGAAGACCCATACAAAGTATTGGTATATCAAGTTCGTTTATAACATGTACATTATCACAGCCCCTGCCTAATGTCGCATTTCCAATGCTTGTTTCATGGACAGCCTCTGTAAATGTATTCCATGTCCCAAGGTCTTTCCACTCACCACTAAATCTTACAACATATATATCCTTCTCTTTTTCTAAAACTGCATAATCAAAACTTCTTTTGTCAAAAGTACTATATTTTAAATATATATCCTTATAATCCCTTACTTTTTCCAATTCATACGCTTTATCCAGCAAATACCCTAATTCCGCTGCAAAGACCCCGCCATTCCATAATGCCCCGTTTTTAATATAATTTTCAGCAGTTTCTTTATCTGGTTTTTCTTTAAATGCTTTTACTTTACTTATATAATTATTATCTTCTGGAATTATATATCCATATTTTTCACTTGGATATGAAGCTTCTATACCCATAAGGGCAATATTAACATTTTCCATTAAACATAATCCCTCTAATTTCTGTAATAAAGAAAAATAAGAACTATCCACATATGGATCTACAGGACATACCACAACTGCTTCACTAGCTGGAACTTTCTTTACATCATACAAATATGCTGCTGCCAGGGTAATAGCAGGAAATGTATCCATCCTGCATGGTTCAACACAAACATTGACATTACTGCCTAACTGGTTATATATAGCTGAAACTTGTGACTTTGACGTAGTAATTGTTATTTCTGCATCTTTATATATATCAATTATCTGTCTGTAAATACGCTGGATCATAGATTCATATTGACCACTACTATTCTTAAAAATTTTAATAAACTGTTTTGAACGTATTCCATTTGAAAGTGGCCATAACCTTTTACCTGAACCTCCTGATAATAAAATTATATTCATTAGCCTGATCCCTCCTGCTAAAAAGTCCGCTTAATATTATAAAATATTTACTACATCACTGGTATAAATTAGTTCCAGCAACTTTCTGGTACAACGTATTTCCCCCTTTTCTTCCATACCATACAATTTCACGGGCAAATTCATCCCATTTTTCATAATATTTTTTTGCTTTGACAGTAAATAAACATTGTTCATTTTTAATAGAAACTGAATATTTAGAAATATTATATTCAAAATATTCACAGAGATTATGCTGCAAAACTACAGTATGTTCTATATCGGAAGGTTTACGGACCATATTTTTCTGGTATTCTAACAAATCCTGAAAAAGCAGGTCATCTATATGGAACTTTTCAAGAAAACTTACTATTTCCTGATAAAACCTGTCAACATCCCTAAGTATTTCCAGATATCCACCTTCTTCAGGAGGCCATAAAATATCACCAAATACAGTGTTATAATACGTAAAAGCAGCATCTGGAACTTTTGCAAGTACATCATCTAGCATTTTCTTTGCTTTTGCATAAGCAGAACCTGCAGCTGTTTCTGGATGTTCTTTCAAAAATTCTTGAAAATCTTTATAAAAACAGTCATAGCTTGTCCCTTTTTCAAAAAATAAAAAAATAGATATACAACGGGTTAATCCTAATAAATGAAAACACTGGACCATCCATGCAAACAGATAGCTTTCTTTCCAGTCATCCATTGGCATTGTGCTATTTGCAACCACAATATTTGAAAATTCCTGTATATCATTTTCAAGAGGGGCACAATGATACTGGTTCAATGGTGTTTTTAATGTCTTAATTTCAAATTCCTCCAAACTTTTTTTCTGTGCAAGCGCAGAATTTGGAAGCATTTCCCATAAGTAAACGTTAATAGAATCATGCTGCCCTCCTGCTATAAGTCCCGCAAGACCTTTACGGAATGATTCTGCTGTTTCCCCTGGCAGTCCCAGAATAATTTCTGAATAAGTAGGAATCTTTTCCTGGTGATAAAGATTTAAAAGATTTGTAAAAGATTCTGTGCTTATATTTTTTCTGCCAATGTTCTCCAAGGTTTTTGTATCAAGACTCTGGAAAGATAATGTTGCGCCTTTTGCCATACCCTGGTCATTTAAATTCTTGTTAATACGGAAAACCCTCACATCAGAGTTTTTAGCATAACTAACCCTGAATTTCCTTGGAAAACCACACTGCTTGTTCTTAAAAACAAGATAATCTGCAATTTCTTCATCCCTTTCAAATATCCCGAAATTAGAATCAGCTCCAAAGACTAAATCAATCTTGTGTGCTGCAAACCAGTCAATCTCTGCCTTAATCCTCTCCATAGGAAATTTCCTGATTTTAGCTTTATAAATACCCCAGTCACAATACCCACATGAATAAGGACATCCCCTGTTTGTTTCTAAAGTAGCAGAAAAGGAATACTGGCTTTCCATAAACATTTTGTCAAATATACCTTCAAGATATGGTGATGGGAAATCTGTATTTAATACCATTTGTCTTTCTGTAAAGATATGCCCTCTTATAGTGTCATGGAAAGAAATATTGGGTATGTTAGCTGGATCATTTCCCTGGGACAAAGATTTTAACAATCCAGCAAAGGCAATTTCCCCTTCATCATAAATAAAATAATCTACATAAAACATTTCACTTTCTGCTTCCCTCATTACTAAATCTACAGATATCTGGTGGCCACCAAATACTATAAAACATCTAGGATATAATCCTTTAATCATTTTAGCTAATGCCTTATTATACTCAAAATTCCACGTATAACAGGAAAAAGCACATATAAACGGATCTCTTAAAGAAGCCACCACTTTCCCGGCTGGCATACGTGAATAAAACAGCCCTGCTAATTCATAATGTGCCTGGATATAAATATCAGACCATGCATATGCAGCTAAAGCACCAACTGAATATGGAAAATAAGCATCTTTTCCATATATATAATTAGGCTGCCACATATATACTTTTTTCCTCATATCAAGCTCCTTTCCCAAAAATAACAAATTATTATAATAAAACCTTTACGTCATATTTTCCATATACCACTGGTATGTATTATATATTGCCTTTTCAAAACTTGTAATATTCTTCCATCCCAAATCATATAAACGCTTAGAATCTAATACCATATGCTTGCGCCCTTCGGGTTTTGATGTATCAAACACTACATGTCCAGTATAACCTACGACATCTTTTATTACCATGGCAGCATCATAAATAGAAATTTCATTACCTGTCCCAACATTAAGTACACTCCCTCCTCCAGACAACTGCATAACGAACAAACATGCATCTGCAAGATCCTGGACATATAAAAATTCCCTGCAGGCCTTGCCAGTCCCCCAGACAACAACTTCTTCCATTTTCCTGGCTTTCGCCATATGAAAACGCTCTATTAAAGCAGGTATAACTCCTGCCTTGTCAGTACCAAATGGGGAATTTTCCCCAAAAAAATTACATGGCACCAGTGTAACTGTTTGCAATCCATACTGTTCCTTGTAATATTCACATAACTTTTCTCCTGTTAATTTTGCGAGTGTATAAGGGGCATCTGTCCCATCCAGATTAATTTTGCCAATTTCATTTTCTGAAATACCATTTTCTCTTTCTGGATATAACAAAATGCTTCCAATATTTAAAATCTTTTTTACATGGTAATAATATGATGCATCCAAAACATTCATTATCATATGCAGGTTTTTATTAAGCATATCCAGAGGATGGGACTGTTTATATCCGACCCCTCCAACCAGGCCTGCAGCAAAAAAAACGTACTCTGGCTGTTCATGCTGGAAAAAAGAAAAAACTGCTTCCTGGTTTTCTAAATCTAATTCCTTATGTGAAGAAACAACAATATTATTATATCCCCTGAATTTTAACTGGTTAAAAATTGCTGCACCTGCCATCCCGTTATGTCCAGCTACATATATTTTTGAATCCTTCTCCAATGCCTGTCACAGCCCTTTCATAATTTTTTTAAGAACATCTGTATAATAATCAATCATATCATTGATTAATACTGGATGGTTTCCAATATAAAAACCACTGTTATGTATTTTATCTGCATTATCTAATGGATATGGAATACTATAATCAATATAGCGTATTGCTTTATTGCGTGTAAAATTCCCAGCAACAACTGGTCTTGTTTCAATTCCCGCCTCTTCCAGTTCCGCAACAATATTATTACGTTTTGATGCATACACACCTTCCAATACCATACCAAACCCATACCATGAAGCCTGTCCCACTTCTTTCTGAAGCCTGATACCTGGAATGTCTTCCAGACACCCTGCAATATATTGTGCGTTTTTCCTTCTGTTTACAATAATATCATCCAGCTTATCAAGCTGCTGGAGACCAACAGCCCCTTCCATGTCTAAAGGACGTACATTAAATCCTGGGACAATAAAATTAAATTTTTCATAAAAAGGGTCTTCACATGGCACATGAATCTTACTATCCAAAGGAAGGTTTCTTGTCCATCCATGAGCACGTATGCATAACATATATTCATATAATTCCTGGTTATCTGTAACTACCATGCCACCTTCCATTGTACACAGATGATGTGCAAAAAAAGTAGAAAATGTCCCCAAAATTCCTATAGTCCCAAGTTGTTTCCCATCATAAACAGCACCCATGGCTTCACAGTTATCTTCCATTAAAATAATATTTTCTTTCCTGCATATCCCAGACAGCTGTTTAAAATCATTTGCATTCCCTAAAAGGTTTACTGCCACAACCAGTTTTGTTTTATCTGTGATTACATTCTGTAGCTTGGTTATATCCATATTAAATGTTTCTGGATCAACATCCACAAAAACCAGTTTAAGCCCAAACTGGCTCAGCGGAAAATAAGTAGTACTCCAGGAAACAGCAGGTACAACCACCTCGTCCCCCCTGTTAATTCTTCCAGAATAAATTAATGAAGCAATACCTATTAAATTAGCACTGGAACCAGAATTAACCATAACCGCATACCTGCTTCCTATTTTCTGTGCAAATTTTTTTTCATATCCAGCTACATATTTACCCATTGTATACATGCCACTTCCTATAACTTCTTTTATGGCTCCAATCTCTTTTTCATCCCAAGATGATTTACAAAGACTATATTCCATATATTTATCCTCCTTATATTTACATTAATTCCCAGCCCTGCATTGTTTAAAACATGCTTTTATACTTTTCCATATACCACTTAAACATCTCTGGCAGTCCTTCATCTAAAGTAATTTCTGACTTATATCCTGTTAATTTATATAATTTGCCAGTATCAGGGCATCTGCGGGTTACACATCCATTTGGTGCATCATGTACATCAATTTCTGTTTCCCATCCTGCAATTACAAATAGTTTTTTTAATAAATCTGATATTTTAATTTCTTCATCACTTTTTCCAATATGTACAATCTGCCCATTGCACTTCTGTGATAACATAACAGCCTCTGTAGCACGGATACCATCTTTAACATTACAAAAAGCCCTGGTTTCGTTCCCGCCATAAACAGGAAACGGGGAAATTTTTAAATAAATTCTCTTGATAAATTCTGGCAATACATGGTCAAAACCCATACGTGGCCCATAAATATTATGGTAACGGATTATTTTAACTGGTAACTGGTTAACCCGCCCATAATTTGCAGCAATAATTTCCCCAATTAATTTACTGCCACCATATGACCATCTCGGATTAAATATATCATCTACCATTAATGGTATGTCTTCCTTTGTAGGGATATATTCAGGATGCACACAAAGAAAATTATTTACAGTGCCTGCATATGCTTCTGAAGAAGAAGAATATAAAAAACCACCACAATTTTCCGGATTACACCACTCTAACATATTCATTAAAGTAAGTATATTAGAACGTAAAACTTCATATGGCCTTTCATAAAAATTTTTTGTCCCGTTAATTGCTGCCAGATGGTATATCCCATCATATTTTCCTGAAAGCTGCGTATAAAATTCTTTCTTAGCCATGTCAGCCTGGATAAAAATTACATTAGGTTTTCTGGTTAATCCCAAAAACATGCCATCAGAAACCCCACGTACAAAATTATCTATAACAGTTACCTCTGTATCTGCATTTTCAGATAAATAATCTGCTAAATGATACCCTATAAACCCGCTTCCGCCTGTAACAATTACTCTTTTCATAGCCCCTCCTCAATCCACATATTACCAATTGTACGGGTATAACCCCATATGCACCAACTTAATTACACTTCCATAATAAGACGTTTTCTGATATAATAAAACTGAGGTGAAAAATTAT
>VSNJ01000034.1 GCA_009774235.1 Lachnospiraceae bacterium | reverse complement strand
GGATGCGGCTTATGAAAAAAACAAATATAAAACCATTATTATACATTTTATTAGTAATGATATTATTGTATGAAACCACAAATACAGTTTATGCATATACTACTTTAGGATATAAATGGAAAAGTAGTACAATAAAATATTATTATGAAAATTTTAATTCTGCACGTGCAAAAACTTTTATAAATACAGGAGCTAATGGCTGGAGTGCTACAGATGTAAACTTTTCTAGTGGTAACGCTGGTAATTATAATGTATATTGTTCAGAAGTAAATAATTCTAACGTATCATGGGATGGGCTTACTACTTCATACTATTCTGGTGCTTATTTTACCAGCCAGAATTTACAGTTAAACCGTGCAATAACATCCACATGGAATAGTGACGGGGCTTTAAAATCAGTTGCTATACATGAATTTGGCCATTGTCTGGGTCTTGACCATTTAAATGGCAGAGTAATTATGAATCCATATACATGGGGCAATAATAGCAGGTATGGCAGTTATAATATTTCTACCATACAACTAGATGATAAGAATGGTGCAAATGCACTTTATTAAGGAGGTGTATCAAAATGTTAAAAAATAAAAAAATAATTTCTTCTATTATTATTTTACTGGCAATAGTGCTTTGTACAGGTTCTTTTGTATATTTTAATAATAAAAAAGATAATAAAAAGGAAACCACATACTTGTCTGCCAGCTGGGCATACAATTATAGTGATATTGAAGAAATATCACAAGCCAGTGATTTAATCGCACTGGTAACTGTAAAGGACGTTGAGAATACTACTGTAGAAAATAATATTCCATACACAACATTTTCTGCTGAAGTAAATACACCTGTTTATAATTCAAATGAAGGTGAAAAGCTTTCTATTTATATGACTGGTGGTGAAACAACAGATAGCATTACAGAACTTAAGGATGACCCTTTATTACAAAAGGGTGATGAAATTCTGGTTTTCTGTAAAAAGAATACAGATGGGACATACCAGATTATCAGTGGTCCACAAGGAAGACTTGTATATACAGACGGCAAGTTAAACTCATTAAATGTTATAAATACAAGGGTAAAACAAGAGAACCCTTATTCTAACATTAAAATACAAAATGCTGATGCTGTTGCTTTAATTTCTGAAATCAAAGGATATGTAAACAACAATTAACATTACTTAAAAAGACTTCTATAAAGGTTTTTATCTATTGTACCCTTAACTAAATGACATTACGCTACAACAGGTACTATAACGGAATAATATAAAAAAACTGCCCTTGTTCTCTTAATAGTAAATAAAGAGAATAAGGGCAATTATATTTATAAATAATTATATTGTTTATTATATCTGTGTATTAAGCATACTGCTAATACAAATGTAAGCAGTTCTGCAACTGGAACAGCCAGCCATACCCCTGTTATTTTTAAGAATTCTGGCAGGATTAAGAGTAAAACTACAATAAATCCAAATGTACGCAGAAAAGATATTATTGCTGATACTTTTCCATTAGATAGTGCCGTAAATAGAGCAGAAGTAAAAATATTGCATCCAGAAAACAGAAAGCTAAATGAATATATTGTAAATCCTGTTTTAGTAATCTCATAAACATTTTTATTATTTGCTGCAAATAATTTTGCAATATTTTTCCCATTAAATAAAGAAAACAAAAATACGGAAATTGAAATACTTATTATGAAGCAGAAGCAAATATGTAACACTTTCTTTAATTGTGTTATATTTCCCGCTCCATAATTATAACTGATAACTGGAGCTACCCCCATAGAAAAACCAATATAAATGGATGTCAAAAGAAATCCAGAATATATAATAACTGTAATGGCAGCCACACCATCCTCTCCAACCAGTTTCATCATTGTTATATTAAACAGAAATGTAGCCATAGCAGCTGACAACTGGCTTATCATTTCAGACATACCATTTGAACAGCTTTTTATTAAAACATGTGTATCCATCTTGGGTTTACAGAAATGCAGCCCTTTTCTGCCAGCCAGAAAAAATATTGTACCAGTAATTGCTGGTATCATATATCCAGTCCCTGTGCCAAGGGCAGCACCCATTACTCCCATCCGCAGGCAAACTATAAAAATATAGTCAAAAAAAATATTAACTATACCCGCAAAAACAGAAAGAATTAACCCTAAACCTGGTCTTCCTGCTGTTACAAAAAGGTTTTGGTATAAAACCTGCATAATATCCAGGACAGCCAAAATAAGCTGTATTTCCAGATAATCTTTACAATATGGAAATAAGGTTTTACTTGCACCTAATCCCCAGATAATTTTATCAAGAAATAACAGACCAATAATTGTAATAACCAGACCAGTAATTATTCCCGTTATAATAATAAGAGTAAAATTACTTCTGGCTTCATCTATATTCCCGCTTCCCATTTTCTTTGCAATAACTGCACTTCCTCCTGCTCCAAGCATCGTTCCCAGACCAACAATAATATTAATTACAGGACAGACAATATTAATAGATGACAAGGCATTGCTATCAACAAAACGTGCTACAAAAATAGTATCTGTTATTGTGTATAATCCCATAAATAACATCATAACCATACTTGGAAAAGCAAATTTAATAAGAGCTATAGTATTAAAACTCTTAGATAAAGGATTTTCCATACCCTATATGCCTCCTTTTTCTGGATTAAATACAAAACGCTGTACAGGATAGCCATATTCCACAAGCAGTTCCCTTTCCTCAAACCCAAGCTGGCAATATTTTTCACGGTAGCCTGTATCTGCCTTGTCGCCTGCACGGAATGTTGTTAAAGTAATCTCTCTGTTATAAAGTAATCCGTCTAAAAGTTTTTTAATAAAAAGCTTTTCAATTCCCAGATGTCTGTATTGTGGATGTACAGCAAGAAAGTCTATGTTTCCTGTACCAGCTGAAAATCCCATAATGCCAGAAGTAATATCTCCATTACGGAGAATTAAAGCCCTTTCCAGGTTAATATACTGGTGCAGTTTATTAATATATGCTGCCTGGTCAAGTCCTGGATATCCATCAGCTGCCTGGCTGGCAAGTTCCATCCAGTCTTCTACATCAGCATACGTGGCAAATACTATATCATCTTTTTTTAAATCCATATTTGAAGGTGGATTTTTTAACTGGATTTCAAGTTGTAAAGGATAAAACTTTCCTGTTTTACGGAATTCTGCTGGTGAAGTTTTATACATAGCTTTAAAAATATCTGTAAATGCCTGCTGGCTTTTATATCCACTTATAATAGCAATTTCAATAACCGTTTTTTTAGAAAACACTAGAAGTTTTGCTGCTTCTGTAAGCTGCCTTCTTTTTATATAATTGTGGATAGTTAATCCAGCAGTTTTTGTAAAAATCCGGCACAGATAATATTTAGAATAGTGTAACGCACCTGATACAATATCTAAATCCAGATTATTATGCAGATTATCTTCAATATAACGTATAGCCTGTGAAACAATATATATTGCCTGGTTTTGCATTATTTTCCCTCCTTACTGGCATTATTAATACAATTAAAACCCCTTAATAATATAATTATAACATAAAATATTTTTATCTTTTCATTATTCTTGCTATATTTACAACATGCTTATTTTGTAAATCTATCCTTAATTAAAATTGATATATTGAACTTTACAAATAACAATAGTATAATAAAGTGCTCTCTTTTAAGGGCAAACTGAATATTTTACCTTCGGTATCTGCTGGCAAAATCCAGCAGAACCAGACCGGCTTGGCAAGATATGCAAATATAACTACCAGGAGGAAGCAAGAATGATTACGATGGAACATGTATGCAAATCGTACAAGATTGCAAAAAGAAATGCAGGGTTTGGTGAAGCCTGCAAAGCATTTTTTCACCGTGAATATGAAGTAATCCATGCACTGGATGATGTAAGTTTTACTATTAATAATGGAGAAATGGTTGGCTACATTGGTCCAAATGGAGCAGGAAAAAGCTCCACTATCAAAATTCTAACTGGAATATTAACACCAGACAGCGGGACTGTGCTTGTAGATGGAAGGATACCCTATAAGAACAGGATAAAGCATGTAAAAGAAATTGGCGTTGTATTTGGACAGCGTTCCCAGTTATGGTGGGATGTTCCAGTTATAGACTCCTTTGAATTATTAAAGGATATCTATTCTATTCCAGACAAACAATATAAACAAACCCTTGAAGAACTTACAGAGCTGCTGGAGCTGGCAGAACTGCTCCGTTCTCCTGCAAGACAGCTGTCACTTGGACAAAGGATGAAATGTGAAATTGCGGCATCACTATTGCACCATCCACATATTTTATTTCTGGATGAACCTACAATAGGACTGGATGCTGTGTCAAAACTTGCTGTAAGGGATTTTATACTAAAACAGAACAAGGCACATGGCACTACTGTAATACTCACTACACATGATATGCAGGATATAGAAGCTCTTACAGACAGAATTATACTTATTGGCAAAGGGAAAATACTTATGGATGGTACACTGGATTCTATTAAAAATGGAAACGGCAGTATAGATGAAAATATAGCCAGTTTATACCATACATACAATATTTAAAAGGAGGCTGTATATGAAAAAATATCTTGCCTTCTTCAGGCTCAGGTCTGCTATGGGACTCCAGTACAGGGCAGCGGCTTTAGCTGGAATTGCTACACAGTTTGCATGGGGATTTATAGAAATTATGGCAATGCATGTATTTTATACAGAAAATACAGATACATTTCCCATGGATTTTCCAGCAACAACATCTTACATATGGTTACAACAGGCATTTCTTGTTCTTTTTTCTACATGGATGATGGAAAATGAAATTTTTGATTCAATAGTTAATGGAAATATCATATATGAACTGTGCCGTCCAGTAAACATTTATAATATGTGGTTCTCCAGAAGCATTGCAGACAGGTTGTCACGGGCAGTATTAAGATGCTTCCCAATACTTATAATTTCATTATTCCTTCCACTCCCCTATGGGTTAAGTGCACCAGCAGGTTTACAATACTTTTTACTTTTCTTAATTACACTTGCCTTAGGACTTGCTGTAACAGTATCCTTTTGTATGCTGGTTTATGTATTGACATTTTTCACTATTTCACCACAAGGGCTGCGTATATTATTTACTTCTTCTGTAGAATTTTTTGCTGGAGCAATTATACCACTTCCCTTTTTTCCAGAAAATATACAGAAAATTATGGAACTGCTGCCATTTGCATCTATGCAGAATGTTGCCTTGCGTATTTACAGCGGCAGCATGGATAATACACAGATACAAAAAGCTGTTATATTACAGCTGGCGTGGCTTGTAATAATTACATTAACAGGCAAAATTTTATGCTATTTTGCAGAGAAAAAAATTACAATACAAGGCGGCTGATACACCATAATTTTCCATGGAAAACCAGTTAAGTAAAATGGAGGGATTATTTATGAAGAAAATTTACAGGTTTTTTAAACTATATAGCCACTATATATCAATAAATGCAAGATGTATGATGCAATATAAAACTTCTTTTTTTCTTTCATCAGCTGGACAGTTTCTTGGTTCATTTAATGTATTTCCCGGAATATTTTTTATGTTCCAGAGATTTCCCAGCATACATGGATTTACTTATAGTGAAGTATTATTATGTTTCTCTTTTATACTTTTGGAATTTTCCCTTGCAGAAATATTTGCCAGAGGTTTTGACACTTTTTCTGGAATTGTCAGAAATGGGGAATTTGACAGAATATTAGTACGTCCACAAAATGAAATTATACAAGTATTAGGAAGTAAATTTGAACTTACACGCATTGGAAAAATATTACAGGCTGTTGTAATGTTTATTTATGGAATTAAAAAAAGCAATGTTATATGGACTTTTCCTAAAATATCTGCTGTTATATTCACATTAATTGGTGGTACTGTAGTTTTCACTGCTCTGTTTATGATTTATGCAGCACTATGTTTCTTCACATTAGACGGGCTCGAATTTATGAATATATTTACAGATGGAGCAAAGGAATTTGGAAAATATCCTGCTGGGGCATATGGAAAAAAAACATTGCTGTTCACTACATTCTTTATTCCATATGCTTTAATACAATATTACCCTGTCCTTTATATACTTGGACATGACGTACCATTTACATATATATTTTTACCACTAGCTGCATGCTGGTTCTTTATACCAGCATTTCTGCTTTGGAAATATGGGGTAAGGCATTATAAATCCAGTGGTTCATAATATTTAACAGGATATTATTATTTAGCCAAGCGTATATCCGCAATCCGCAATGCCTGCTTGTCCAATAACAAACCAACCTCATTGCCACTTTGCAGCAGCCCGGCAGGAGCCCAATCTCCTGCTGGACTAAGTAAGCCCTTTAAAACCCAACACTTAAAAAGTGGTGGGTTTTAAAGGGCTTACTTAGTGAGGTTAAAAAAAATAAATAGAAATTTAAGAAAATCTTTTTATCATTCTAAACCGTGTACCTTCGTCATCCATAATTGAATATCCCAGTTTCCTGTATAAATTAAATGCCCGGTTGTTTGATTTTTCAACATGAAAAACTATTATAGAAATATCTACTTCTTCCGCAAATTTTTCTGCAGTTTTGATTAATTCCGTTCCAATTCCATTACTCTGGTATTTTCCAGAAACAGATAAATCATCAAGATAAATAAAATTCTCTTGTTCATGGTGTACTTCGATTGAAAGATACGCAGCAACAGAATTATTTACTTCTGCAACACATATCCAGTCCTCATGCCCATCAAAAAATTTATCAAGATATCCCTTTTCATATCCATCAACATTATTATTAGAATATATAGTCTGAAGCATTTCTATAAATAATTCTCTTATTTTGGTTTCATCTTCTTTTACTGCTTTTCTTATTTTAAATTCCATAAATCACCGCCTCTTTGTAAATCCTGCCATCTAACATAATTTTTATGTCTTTCATAATAATTACCAAAGTTAATTTTATATTTAACAACATTGTTATTATATTCTTTATATTATACCAATTCAACCTAAATTTACCAAAAACACATTATATATGAACATAATTCAAATATAAGACCATTTTTATTATTACAATCCATTATACAAAGTCTTTTATCCATGCACTTCCTTAATAGTATCCCATCCAAGCGGAAGCGTGCTACCATTGGTAAAATTTTGGAATTGCCAGAGCCAATAACTTTTGGATTATTTAATTTTCAAACACCCACAAGCCCTTTATTTATTGTTATATTTTTAACTAAATGACACCGGGGGCATCTGTCACCTTGCACTGACCTGGTATTTGCAGTATTTCTTCTTTCCAATAAAGAAAAATACTAACCCGGTTATAATATATATTATTATTGCCATCTGCCAGAGAGTAAGCTTAATACCAAATATATTCCACAAACGTACATCAAACAGTCCCTGGTCACCTTTTAGCAAGTTAATTGGAAGCATATTCCACACTTTAGCAATAAATTTAAAATCTGCTGGCACATATACTAAACGTGCAAGTAAAAAGAAAACTGCAATTACTATAGCCATTACACCCACATTACTATTTATAAGTTCTGACAATACCATTGTAATTATACAAAGAACTATAGAAGACAGTAAAAGCAGTCCTGTCATTACCAGCGCTGCCTGCCCTATTGTAAGTGTACCAGAATAAATTGGGTCAAACGTCACCTGCACCATTGCCGAAAAGTTTCCTATGCCATATATTGCTACAAAACATATAAATGTAGATATCCAGAAAATTAATGTCATACATATTGTAATTGTACATCCTGCAATTATTTTAGCAATATAACTTTGCTTTCTTCCATATTTTGTGCATAAAACCAGCTGGTCCGTTTTTCTTAGATGTTCTTCTGTAAATATACTTGTTATACAAATAGCAATAAAAAATGTTATAAACATACAAATATAATAGCATCCACTCATATCAACAAGCCTTTCATATGCACCACCATATTTATATGTAAAAGTATCTGGAAGCTGGCTCTCTTTATCCCTCCAGTATTCTTTTTCATCTTCTGTAAGTTTATGTGCATCCCATCTTTCCTCTACACCTGCAAGCCTGGTACTATATAATACTTTGCTTGTAATAGAAGTATATGCATTTCCTGTCCCGGCATAAAGCATTGTCTTAACCAGTTTTCTTAATGGTTCATATGGCCTGGCTTTTTTCTGGTAATCATCTGATGAAAGATATTCATAACTTTCTGCTTCATCTTCTGAATCTGGTATATACTTATTGCTTTCTTCCAGTCTGGAAAGAAGGTTGTCATCAATCTTTTTTCCAGACAATTCTTCTGCATTTTTCCTGTCTGTTTTAAACCAGTCTGCTTTAGTTTCTAAAAACTTCCCATCTATATACCTTGATGAAAATAAATATGCAAAACTTGTAAGCATAAGCTGGAATATAAAAAATATTATAAATGTTATCCATACTATTTTCTTTTGTAATATTTTCTTTAATTCAAATCCTATAATACTTTTCATAAAAATCCTCCTGTGCTGCTTCTGGCTGGTTAAATATTAATGTTAAACTTAATACATGCCAGGCAGTATTCTGTTATTTTAGATATATTTTTAATACTATCATTAATTTTGCCAAAAACATTTTAAATGCTTTCTATCCCATCTTCAAATTCACTTAGATAAAATTCCTCTAAATCTCCTTCTATATTTTCCCTTGGCTGGTTAAATATAATTCTTCCACTTTTCATCATAAGTATATAATCTGCTATATGTTCAACATCTGATACAATATGTGTAGACAAAATAACTATGCTCTCTTTTCCAATGCTTTCTATTACATTGCGGAAACGCACTCTTTCTTTAGGGTCAAGTCCTGCTGTAGGTTCATCCATAACAAGTATTTTAGGATAATTTAAAAGCGCCTGCGCAATTCCAAGCCTCTGTTTCATTCCGCCTGAATAAGTTTTTATTTTCTTCTTAGAAACATCAGAAAGTGAAACAAAATCTAAAAGCTCTGTTATTCTTTTTTTTGCACTTTTCTTATCAAAACCTTTTAACGCTGACATATACAAAAGAAAATCCCATGCAGTAAAATTAGGATAGTATCCAAAATCCTGCGGAAGGTATCCTAGAACATTTCTGTACTCCTCTTCCCCTGCATCAATACCATTAAAAGAAATACTGCCGCTTGTAGGTGCAAGTATACCACAGACCATACGCATAAAAGTAGTTTTCCCTGCGCCATTAGCACCAAGAAGCCCGTATACCCCATTGTTAAACTCTGCTGATACCCTGTCAACTGCAATTTTATTTTTATATTGTTTTGAAAGCCTGTCTATAACTAACTTCATATTTCCTCCATTCTGCGCTGCTTTTTGTACATTCCAAGTTTGTGGATGCAGCACAGACACAAACCTGCAGAGTGAAATATTTGAAAAATCTTCCACTCTTTCTTCCATCTTCTTATATTAGTACACCGTTTACTTTACAGCATATACATTACTGCTAATAGAGTCTGCCATCTTAAAGCTTTCATAACCTGCAGCAGCAAACATTAATAAAACAGCAGTTATCCATATTCCAGTATACCTTGCTTCATATATAAAGCTGTAGTCATTAACCAGTTTTATATCTATAATACTTATAATCCCACTGAAAACACAGCTTAAATACACACCTTCCCTTGCAGGGAACTTCCTTAATATTACAAATCCTCCTATTGCAGATGACAAATATGGTACAAGCATATATATTATATTTCTCCACATACTGTTTCCAGCTAAAAATACTGCAATAAAAAGTAAAAACATATTTCCTGCACCAAGTATAATAACCCTTGACATAATAATACTTTTTAGTGTAAACCTTGATGACATTTCAAATTCCTGCATCCCATATATAACAGAACGCATACTTTCTGATAGTGAAAATGTTACTATAAATGGCATTACCCCAGACAGTAACCATATTATTTCTTCCGCAATATACCTGCTTGTGATAAAACAACAGATAAATAATAATGCAGATACAATCCATATCCATTTTGAAATAAAAGAAAACTGCACCCATAACATATACCAGAGGCTTATTCTGTTTCCAGATATATTCTCCCGGCACGCCTTATTTATAAATGTGCTCTTTTCCTGTGGTTCTGGCGCTTCAAAATATTTTTTTATTTCTACTATATGCTTTTTAATTTTTCTGCCCATTATGAAAGCCTCCTTTCAAGTTTTTTAAGAATCTTTTTAACTTCCCTGTATACCGCAAATCTTGAGATACCATATATTTTCCCAATATCCTCTACAGGCACTTCATTAACTACCCTTAAAAGTATTATTTCACGCTCCTTTTCTGACAGACCATCAAGTGCCATATGCACTGCAACCATATCAGTTATCTTATCCCCTGCATCTTCTGCTGGCATCTCCTGAGGCATTTCTACAGTTTCCTTTTTACGGTATTCATCTATACACAAATTTCTTGCAACAGTATATAAAAATGCCAAAGGATTTTTTATTTCCTTATACCTGCTATTTTCAAATAACCGTAAAAATGCTTCCTGTGTAATGTCTTCTGCCAGATGTGAATTATGTAGTTTAAAATAACAATAGTTGTACAACTGGCTATATTTTTCTTCAATACCAGCAATCATAATTAACCTCCCTTCATTCCTTATATATTATATAACGTTTTACCTTGTATAAATGTGCGCTGTATTTTGTAACTTTTTAAAAATTATTTCATAGAATAATATATACTGCTGTACTGTGGCATGTTTAAAGCTTATGCCACACTGGTCTTTATTTAATTCTAACTTATTGTAAAGGACGTGGTAAATTGGATATAGCAGCATGTATTTTAATTCCATTGGCAGGTACTATGGCAGGTGCTGCAATGGTTTTTCTTATGGGAAATAAACTTGATAGCAGAATTGAAAAACTGCTGCTTGGTTTTGCATCAGGTGTAATGGTTGCGGCATCTGTTTGGTCACTTCTGATACCTGCCATCGGCTTGTCAGAAAATATGAGTATTTATAAATGGTTTCCAGCAGCAGCTGGTTTTATGGCAGGTATTTTATTCCTTGTCGGTTTAGATATGCTGATGCCACATTTAAGGCTTGACAATGACCAGCCTGAAGGACTAAAGCTTAAAATTAAGAAATCAACAATGCTTGCACTTGCAGTTACATTCCATAATATTCCAGAAGGAATGGCTGTAGGTGTGGCTTTAGCAGGTACATTAATTGGTGATACTGGAATTACAATGGCAGGTGCATTTACTCTTGCAACTGGAATTGCAATACAGAACTTTCCTGAGGGTGCAATTATTTCTATGCCACTTAAAAATGATGGCATATCCAAACCAAAGGCATTTATATATGGTACATTATCTGGCATAGTTGAACCTGTATTTGCTGCTATAACAATAGCCATTGCCAGCCTTATTGTGCTGGTATTGCCATATCTTCTTGCATTTGCAGCAGGTGCAATGGTTTACGTAGTAGTAGAGGAACTTATACCTGCGGCACAGTCAGGCGAAAACTTTAATCTTGGGACAATAGGGGTTGCCCTGGGATTTGTTGTAATGATGATACTTGATGTAAGTTTTGGATAAATGCAATATAAATAGTGCATAAAACCCAGCTTATATTCCAGGCTTTATGCACTATATGCTTTTCATTAACAAAATCCCTTTATTTACTGTAGATTGTGGATGGTCTGTGCCAGTAATAAACACACTTACCTTTTATGCCTTTGAAGCCCCATCTACAGATAAAATCTCTCCTGTAACATAACTTGCCATATCACTTGCAAGATAAAGGAATGCATCTGCTACTTCTTCTGGTTCTCCCGCCCTTCCAAGTGGAATTCTTGCAGAAATTGCCTGTACTGTCTGCTCTGGAAGTGCTGCAACCATATCTGTCCTTGTAACTCCCGGTGCTACTGCATTTACACGTATATTATCTTTGCCAAGTTCTCTTGCAAGTGAAATTGTAAGACCATTTACTGCAAACTTACTTGCTGGATATCCAACACCTGCAGGCTGTCCAGATATACTTACCATTGAACTTGTATTAATTATGCAGCCACCACCTTGTTCTTTCATAATTCTTGCTGCAGGGAGGATTGCATAGAATACTGCTTTTACATTTAAGTCTATAACTTTATCAAATTCCTCTGCTGTATAATTATAAAGCGGGGTACTCTGTGAAATACCTGCATTATTTACCAGTATATCAAGCCTTCCATACTTTTCCTTTACTTTATTTACAGCTTCCTCAACTTCTTTTGCATCTGTAAGCTTAGGGCACATGCCTTCTGCTTCCCATGACTGGTTCTCTTCCTTAAGTTTATTAAGTGCGTTATCAACTGTTTCCTGCCTTGAACCAAATAATATAACCTTTGCACCATTAGAAAGATATTTACGTACAACCTCAAACCCAATACCTCTTGTACCACCTGTAACTATTGCTACTTTTCCTTTTAACATAAAATTCCTCCTGTTTTTTATTTTATTGTACTGCAAAATAATGCTGTTAGTCAATTTATTGTTATATTTTATGGTATACAGACAACAGGCATTTGTTAATTATAAATTATTTATAACATCTGCCCGCAGCATTCCCTGCAATATACCCGCTTGTCCATGCCCATTGCAGGTTATACCCGCCACATATCCCATCAACATCTATTACCTCACCTGCAAAATAAAGACCTGGACAAATCTTTGACTCCATTGTTTCTGCATTTATTTCAGAAGCTGGTATCCCTCCTCCTGTCACTTGTGCCTTTTCAAACCCTCCTGTATCCTTTACTTCAAGACGCCAGTTTTTCATTACTGCTGCAATATGTGAAGCTTCATCCTTTGTAAGCCCTGCAGCCTGGCGTTTTATAGATATATCACAGAATTTAAGCAATGCCGCTGCCAGTTTATTATGAAGCATGCCTGTAAATATATCCCCTATACTGCCATTCTTTTTCTTACGGCACAATAAACTGGCAATAATCTCTTCTTCACTATATAAAGGCATAATGTCTATTGTTAAATATGGTTTTCTGCCCTTTACAATCTCTTCTGATATATACCTGCTTACCTGGAATACAGGTATTCCTGATATACCCTGTGCCACAAACTGCAGTTCCCCTGTATTTTCACAAAGCAGTTTTCCTTTACTATTATAAGCCCTTACGGTTCCTTTTGTTCTTACACCAGCCCAGTCTTTAGTATACTTCCCACAGATTATACACGAAGTAAGCGCAGCAAATGGAGTAATTACAGAATGTCCAAGGGATTTGGCAAGGCTGTATCCGGAACCATCAGAGCCATGTACTGCACCTGCCTTTCCACCAGTTGCAATAATTAGTTTTTGGGTAAAATATTTGTTATTTCCAGTTACTACAATAAAACCATCCTGTCTTCCATTTTTTCTATGTATTGATACATCTGTTATTTTTTCTTCTTTATTAATTACAACTTTTGTACTTTTTAGTTCCCTTTCCAGAATATCCCTTACACATGAAGCCTGTCCTGGTAATGGATACACATAACCATCCCTGTCATAAGGGATAATTCCATATGATTTAAATAAACTTATAGTTTCTTTATATCCAAACTTTTGTAATGCCTTCCATGCAAATGAAACATCATTTCCCCTGTAACATTCTTTTGCCTGGTAATAATTTGTATAATTACATTTTCCATTTCCAGTTGCAAGTATTTTCTTACCAAGCTGCCCCATTTTCTCAATTATAAATATTTTTCCTTTGCCATTTTCTGTTGCTGTAAGTGCTGCCATTATTCCTGCTGCACCGCCTCCTGCAACCAATATATCTGTATTTTCCATTTCTTTCCCCTTATATAAATTTTCCTCTAGTATACAATAAAAGACCTGCCTGGATAATATCCAGGCAGTAATCTGTATTTAAAACTATATTTATGATGAATAATTCTCTAATATACTGTATAATTCGTCTTCATCCCTTACCTCTATGCCCTTTTTAAGTGCACGTCTCTCACTTGGATGAAGCCTTGATGTTTCTATACCTGTATATTCATACACTGTTTTTTTATCACCATAATAAACAACAACCTCTCCATCAACTGCAATCAGGTAATATTTATACTCAACCTTTGAACTATCATATATTTTCTTAACCACAAGCCTTTCATTTGAAAAACTTGTAATCCCCATACTCTGTAAGCCTTTCAGAAACTCTTCCGCAGGCAGGTTTTTCATATAATTCTTACAGTATTCATCAGCAAGTTCCCTTGTAAGCCCTATAAGTTCTTCAGGTAATGTTTCATATTCAACAACCGTAGTATCCCTTAATGAATCATAACTTTCAATCTGGTAGACAGTCTGTACCCCAAGTTTATCATACTCAGTTGTACCAGCAGAAATATTATCCTCCATAACCTGGTCATGTTTTTCTTCCAGTTCTTTATATTTAGAATCTACCTTTTCTGAAACATAAGCTTCAAATTCTTCATATGTTTTCTTCTCACTGCTTATCTGCATTTGTTCAAAATGCCTGAGTGCTGATTTATAAAAAATATAGTTACTAACTGCAAATATTGCGATAATAACACATATTCCACAAAAATATTTTGTTCCTCTTCTCATATAACCACCGGACCTTTCTTTTACCCAATAAGAAAATGCTGTAATCTTTTTCCTATGTATTATTGCCCGGTTAAAACACAAATATTCAGTACACTATGGCATGTTTTAAAATCTAAAAACGCACAAAGCCACTGGCTCTGGTTATAATTCACGCCAGCTTCCATTCTCAAGGAAAAACTGTGCTAATTCTTCTGCACGTGAAGTAAGAGTTTTATCATAACCTATCATATTCAAAAGTTTAATTGCGTTGCGTGTCTTTGTATTTCCTTTTCTAAGTTTATAGTCAAAAATAACATCATTTTCTTTGACAGTTTCTTCAAAATGGTAATTATCAAAATAATTAACCAGTATCTTAGCAAGTTCAAGGTCATGTGTTGCAGCAAAACACAATGATTTCAAAGTTGCCAGCTGTTTAAGTATCTGTGAAGAAGATGCTATACGTTCAAGTGTATTTGTTCCTCTTAAAACTTCATCTATAAAGCATAACACTGGCACACCCTGTTCTTCTGCCTTATCCAGAATTCTTTTTAACGATTTTATCTCTACTATATAATAACTTTCATTACTAAAGATATCATCTCTTAATGCCATTGATGAATATACACGGAAAAAACATGAACTGTAACTTTCTGCAAGCACTGTATGGATTGTCTGTGCAAATATTGCGTTAATTGCTACAGTTTTAATAAATACTGATTTTCCTGATGCATTTGAACCTGTGATAAGTATGCTTTTCTCTGTTTTAATAGAATTCTTCACAGGATTTTCTATAAGCGGGTGGTATAAATCTGTAAATTCCATAGTTATGTTTTTCATGCTGTCTGTATATTTAAGTACTGGCACGCACCAGCTGCCTGTCCCTGCCCTGAATGATGCAATAGAAACCATGCTGTCTATATATCCAGTTATATTATAAATATCTGCCAGTTCATTTTCATGCTTTTTCAGCTCATTTACCATATCACATACTTTCATTAAGTCTATATGGAAAAGTATCCTTATATAATCCATAAATGAGTCTAATATATCACCACTCATATTACCACCCGAAACAAGCCAGCTGTTCTTGCCGAATTTCTTAAGTCCTGCTGTACATGAAACAAGTCTTTCCTGGTATTCTTCAATACCAGCAATCCCAGCCTTTGCAACATCTTCTGACTGGCTTATAGTTCTTGCTATAAATGCAAAAACTTGTATATATGGGTCAATTTCTGCTTTGTTTTTATAATAAGTAATTACATTATATATAATTATTAAAGCTGTAACCAGTACCATTATTGCTGGTTTTACAAAACAAAGCCCTGCAGAAACCAGAAGTGCCGCTGCACAAAATATATGGTAAAGCTTATTGCCACTGTCCATATTTTTTATATCACTAATATAACTATATACTGAAATCCTGTTCAGTTTCCCCATGCCAGCAAGTGCCATCTGCAGTTTTATACGCCCTTCCTCATCTGCCCCCATACAGTTAATTACACGTTCCCTTTCCTCAAGGACTGCAATGTCTGTACATGGTGTCCGTAATAGTGCATATAAATATTCTTCACCTATTGATGTCATTGTATGGTTAACACTTTTGTATACTGCATCCATATTAAGGTCATTATATGTTATATCATCTATATCATTATCACCCTTATTATTGTTATAATAATATTTTACAGCATCCATAAGCTGCTGCGGGTACTCCTGCCTTGACGGGTTTCCCCAGGAATTCTTAAGACGCAGGTAAAGTCTCTGCTTGTACCGCTTTTCATCATAAATCCCTTTAATAACAAGAAATAAGATAATTATAATAACAACTGCTGCAATTCTGTAAGATAAGTCCATAGATGCCTCCATACTTTTTTACTTAGGAAATAAGTTATTTCTGGATTTTTCCTTATATAATCCTAACACAAAAGAATTATTTATTCAATTATCTTTAATGAATTATAAAACAATACTATCATATATTTAATTCTCCCAATTATTTAAATCACACAAAGATTATATTACTCTGGCAAATTCCAAATGTCATATAATATACATACACACCAGATAAAACAGATAAATATTGTGCGCAACTTTTTTGAAATGATTAATGGCATAAAATGGTATATATTATTTACAGGCACAGGGGAAACCCTTAAGCCTGTAACCCTGCTGTGGTAGCTCAGATGGTAGAGCTCCATAATTCATATATGGGACTTGTAAAAGTCCCTTACAGCAATAACTATATGATAATCCAGATGGTGGTCATGGGTTCAACTCCCATCCCAGCAGGGTTTATGGAAGGGTGGCCAAATGGTAAAGGCGCATATATTGGATGATTAAAGTGGTTTGACAAAACCACTTACAGCAAACCATCTCAACCACAGGGATATGTATTTGTGTGTTCGATTCACACCCCTTCCATTTTGTATTTAACCATAGTAACTAAACATTATATTACATAATTTGCAAGATTTAGAAATGGGGGATTGTTATGGGTTTTATGGACAGTCTTAAAAATGTACTTAATGAACGTAAAGCTGTTACAGAAAACGGGGCATATGGCTATGCCACAACAGGCAAAGCACTTGTTGACCTGAATTTCGCTGTATCATCCATGCGTAATGAAAGTGAAGAAGAAATTACAAAAAGATTTACAAAAGCATACTATGAAGACAAAGTGCTTGCCGTTAAATGGCTTTTCTTCTTAAGGGATATACGTGGCGGGCTTGGCGAAAGGCGTTCATTCCGCATAATTTTCCGCCATCTTGCTTCAGGTGAAAAGGAAATGATGGAAAGGCTGGTACTGCTTACCGCAGAATATGGACGCTTTGATGACTTATTATGCCTTTTCGGTACTCCTTTAGAGAAAAATGTCCTGGAACTTTATAAAAACCAGCTGCAGTCTGATATGGATGCAATGCTTGAAGGAAAACCAGTTTCACTTTGTGCAAAATGGATGCCAAGTATAAATGCATCTTCTGGAAATACTAGAAACATGGCAAAAAAGATTGCTGCTTATCTCGGAACTACTGCAAAAGAATACCGCCATATGCTTGCAGAATTAAGGGAATACATTAAGGTTACAGAAGTATTTGCAAGTTCTGGGCGGTGGCAGGAAATCATATATGAAAGAGTACCATCCAAGGCTAACCTCCGTTTCCGTTCTGCATTTATAAAACATGATGAAGAACGCAGGCAAGCCTATCTTGAAAGCCTTGCAAAAGGACAGACAAAGATAAATGCAGGTGTACTTATGCCGCATGATATAGTAGCTTCATATGTAAGCCAGCATGGCTGGAGACTAAATTTAAAGGAATACGATGCCACTCTTGAAGAACTTTGGAAAAATCTTGACAACACTATAAATGGTGCAGAAAATGTACTTTGTGTTGTTGATGGTTCTGGAAGCATGCTCTGTCCTGTTGGCAACAGCAATATTACAGCACTCCATGTATCCAATGCGCTTGGCATATATTTTGCTGGACACCTGGAAGGAGCATACCATAACCGTTTTATTACATTTTCAAGCCAGCCAGAATATGTAGACTTAAATAATTGCAGGTCGTTAAGGGAAAAACTTGAACTGGCATTTTCACATAATGACTGCAGCAACACAAACATCAAATCAACATTCAGCCTGGTATTACAGACTGCACTACAGAACCATCTGGCACAGGAAGAACTTCCCGGTACAATACTTGTAATATCTGATATGGAATTTGATACTGCTGTTACATGTGGCAATATGCAGGCTTTATTTGAAAATATAGCAGCAGATTTTGCAAAACATGGCTATAAGATGCCAAAACTTGTATTCTGGAACTGTAACAGCAGGACTAATGTTATTCCTGTCCGTGAAAACCAGCTTGGTGTAGGGCTTGTAAGCGGATTTTCAGTAAATGTATGCAATATGGTACTCAGTGGCAGCCTTGACCCATATGAATGTCTTAAAGAACAACTTGACAGTGAAAGATATGCACCAGTTGGTGCTGCTGTAACAATTTAAAAGAGGATACAACAGGAATTACTTTAAGGTTACAGTAATTCCTGTTAAATAAAGGCACTGCCGCAATAAGAAAGAAAAATACAAGATATAGTATTTTGATAAAATAAAATTTTCTATATCTTGTATAGTATTTTCTTAATGCGGCAGCCTTTTTCTATTTAAAGTAATATTATAATACTCTTTTTATTTATACTATAACAAACAAAAAGAACACTGCCAGATATCCAGACACGCATACACAGACATACTACATACAGATAATGCAAATTTGTATATCTGTACCACGCCTGTGTATAAAAAACAAGTAGCCGTTGTCCTTTAACATTTTCTGCTGTATGCAGTTTTTGCAAACTGCTTCTAACGTATCATAAATATCTGGCGGTTCTTATATACCATGCTGAGACAGGATTCGAACCTGCAAATACCAATTTTCTAATTTTCTGTTGCTGGAAGTGGTTTTGCCAAACCACATCTCTTCTACAGCAAGGCACAAGCTTCCAGGTTTCCCTTTCTGCCTGCTAGTATTATATAACTTCCTGCTATACTTGTAATTTAAAAAAAGGTGCGCACTTATACCAGTTTCATCCAGACAGGCTTTGAATTTCCCCATTTTTTTAATACATAAGTATTTTGCCTCTGGCAATTCCAAAATTTTACCACCAGCAGCACGCTCGCGCTTGGATGGGATACGCAGTGGTGCATAAAGCCCCAATGTTTCTGCGAAACAAATGTTTCACAGAAACATTTAATACGGGGCTTAAGCACCAGCGTCCCCATACAGCTGCTTTATGGTAAAACATTTGGAACTTGCCAGAGTAATATAGTCTTTGTGTAATTTGAAAAATGGGGAAACTCAAAAGACAGGCATATTGACGTTATAATTTTGTTGTAGTAGTATAATTTTAGAAGGGAGGGAATTAATAAGAATTTAGTATATACAAATATTTTAAAATTAAGGAGGGATTATTAATGAAAAAACGTTCTTATCGTTTAATGTCACTATTGTTAATTTTGTCATTGGTTATATTACCATTCTCTGGAACTGTTTCTGTTATAAAAGCAATGGCTGCTTCTCTTGGAGAAAACCCAGCTTATACTTTTACATCAACTGATGGAAATGAGGTGTCCACAACAGTTACCAAGGGACAACCAACAGTAATTATCCTTGGAAATACAACATGTGGCAATACACAGGGTACTCTAAAAGATATAGCTTCCAGCAGCTGGATAGGCAGTGGCAAGGTCCGTGTTATATTTGGAGACCTTAGTGGAAAAAATTTAGAAGAAATCAAAACTTTTAAACAGAATTATGGATGCAGCCAGATGATTTTCTGTTATGATGACAACCCTATTTCACAAATTAGCAAAGCATGGAATAGTTATCTTGATTTAGTAATGGCCAGGAATTTGATGGCACTGCCAACTATTGTAATAATTGATGGCAACAACCAGGTAATTGATATCTTATCAGGATACCAGACTGCAAGCACTATTATTAACATAATTAACGGAAACAGCTCTGATGATACACCTGGAGATGTAACAGGTTCTGCTGCCAGTGTAACAGTAGATGGCACAGAGAATTATGATTTTGCTAATGATGTACTGGCTCTTGTAAACCAGACACGTGCTGAAAAAGGTGTTGCACCACTTAAATTTGATGAAAGCCTGTTAGAAACTGCTATGCAGCGTGCAGCAGAACTTTCACTGTACTACAGCCACACCAGGCCAGATGGAAGTGACTGTTTTACTGCTTCTTCACATGCTGCAACACGCCGTTCCGAAAATATAGCTATAGGTTATAACACTCCAGATAAAGTAATGAACGGATGGATTAACTCACCAGGCCATTATGCAAATATTATGGATGCGGAAGTAACAAGTATTGGAATTGGATGTTTTATAAATAGTGAAGGTATTTATAACTGGGTACAGTTTTTTGATAATGGTACAGCTACAGAACCTTCTGTTTCAGGTGAAAAGCAAGTAACCCGTAAAATTTCTATACAGAAAGAAAAACTGCATCTCTTTACAGAAGTAAAACAGGATTTCCCTTCTACAGATGTAAACAAAGAAGTTAAAATGGATATCTACAACCTCAATGAAGAATTTAATGACAGTAAAACAAAACTGCCTTCATCCAATTTTGATTTCACATGTACTGGGTCCGCTGTATCAGCAGTTAGTGAAGATGGTACAATTACATTAGGAAAATCTGGTTATGCTAAAGTAACAGCTTCATTAAAATCAGATAATTCTGTAAGTATAACCAGAACAGTTACAATAAATGGGGCATCTGTTCCAGATGAAGAACCTGTTCCAGGTACAACTACAAAACCAGATGCAACTACAAACCCTAAACCATTTATACCATATCCTTACATACCTGAAGTAGTTACTCCAGAGCCTGCCACCCCAGTACCTGCTACTCCAGAGCCTGCTACCGCTACCCCTGTACCTGCTACCCCTGCACCAACACCAGCAGTTACTCCAGTAGTTACACCTGCACCTGTTGTCCCTACACAGGCTCCAGCAGAAACTACACCAGAACCAGAAACAAAAGAACCTGTTGTTCCAGATGTTACTGGAATAAAAGCAAGTACAGGTACAAATAATATTAAGTTAACATGGGACGAAGCACCTGGTGTTAATGGATATATTGTATACCAGTATAACAATACAAAAAAAACATGGAATACTATGGAAACAACTGAAGCAGGTACTGTTTCATATAATATTAAAAAGTTAAGTGCTGCTTCTTCTTACCGTTTTGCTGTTAAGGCATATATAATACAGAATGGAAAAGAATACACAAGTAAATCTTATACTTCTGTATATACAGCTACAAAACCTAAAAAAGTAAACTTCCATGTAACTTCTGGAAATAAAAAAGCAGTAATTAAATGGGATAAAGTAAAAGGCGCTGATGGATACACAGTATATTATAAAAATAATAAGAAAGATTCCTGGAAAAAGCTTAAAGCTACAAAAAATACCAGTTATACTGCTAAAAAATTAAAAACAGGCAAAACTTATTTCTTCACTGTAAAAGCATATAAAAATTACAAAGATAAAACTTATACTGGCAGTGGCTCTTCCAAAAAGGTTAAAATCAAGTAATCTTCTGGTACAACGTATAAAGCTTCCTGCTTGTCTGTTTTATATTATATTTACAAACAGGAGGATAAATCTGTGTCAGAGTTTAAAGAGTTAATAAAGTCATTTGCAAAAAGCCGTGAATATATACGTGATTTCTTTATATATGGATTTAAAACAAGAGAAGATTTTAAAAGTAAAAGCAGCCGTACATATGATAATGAACGCAGGCGTATTGAAAGCTGGCTGTGGAAATACATCAAGACAGAATATACTCCAAAAGGAAAAAATATTTCACTTGCAATGGACAGCAGCCTTCTTGATACCAACCCATTATTCCGTGTATGGAAGACAAAAAGTTTTACTGTTAATGATATAAAACTTCACTTTTATTTACTTGATTACCTTGATACTGTAAACGGAAAAACTGTGGAAGAAATTACTGACGGAATACTTAGAAACTATAGATATCTGCCTGATGTACAATTAGTACGCCGCAAATGTAACGAATATGAAAAAGAAGGGCTTCTCAAGAAAACCAAAAATAAGAAAAACATTATTTATACAAAAGAACCTTCTTTTAATAATTTATTTGAGGATATTCCATTAATGGCAGATGCATTGTGCTTCTTTAAAATGGTTTCCCCTTTAGGTATTGCAGGTGACACAATTTTAGATACAATTTCCAGAAGTAATTCCATTTTCCGTGCAAAACATTGTTTCTTTGTACACACGCTTGAAGATGAAATCCTGCTGGCAGTTCTTGGGGCAATGCATAATAAACAGTCAGTAACACTACTGGTAAAGGACAATAAAAATAATATAAAACAAAGTATGGATATTATTCCTTTAAGGATTTTTACCAGTACACGCACTGGCAGGCGTTATCTTTGTATTTATAGTACCAAGTCAAGAAGATTTTTCTGTATACGCATGGATTTTATTAAGAAAGCAGTGCCAGGAGAGATATCACCAGTTTATGACAAAGCCAGGGAACAACTTTCACAGAACCAGTACAAATCATGGGGTGTATCTTTCCAGAACAAAACACAGACACATATGCACTATTTAAAAATGACTTTATACATTGATACAGAAAAAGAGCCTTATGTACTACAAAGACTGTACAGGGAAGGCAAGGGTGGCAAAGTCATCCAGACAAATGAAAACCTTTTTACATATGAAACACAGGTATTTGATGCCAATGAAATGCTTCCTTGGATACGTACATTTACAGGACGTATAGAAAATCTTGAATCCAGCCATCCAGGGCTAAAAAGCCTATTTGAACGTGATATGGCAGCTATGTATAAAATGTATGGTATCACCTCTGCGGTATTGTAATACATGGTTTATACTAAGGGAACGTTATTTCGTTCCCTTTTTAATTTTATCATATAAGCCTTATTTTATATTTGACATTAATATAAAAATAATCGTATAATATTAATCAGTTTTAAAGATATCAAAATTAATTTAGGAGGCTTCTTATGTTACAAAAAAAAGAATATTCTGGCAAAAAATCTTCTAAAAGTATCAGCAAAAGAATTATTGCCAGGCTTGTCATTATTATTGCTGCCATGTTTTCTTTAATTGTAGCCATATCAGGCAATATCTCCATGGATTCCCTGAGAGTTGTTACAGAAGATAAACTGGTGTCTATTGCTTATGAAAATACGTTTTTAATTGAAAACATGATTGAAAGTGCCTATGGACAGGTCAGGGGATTTGCAAACTCATTAAAAAATATTTCAGCACTGCCACCAAGCATGCAAAGAGACGCTATTGATAATGCCCTTGCTGGTGTACTGCTTGGGGATAAAAACTTTACTACTGTATTTGCTTATTTTGAACAAAATGCCATTGCTGATGCCAATGGACAGCCATACAGAATACATAAAAAGGATATTGCTTATGAAGCAATAGCATATCTGGATGAAAATGAAACAGATGTAGCATTTGAAAAACACGAAGATGCGTTTGATAATTTTGACAAAGAATATTATAAACAGATAAAATCATCAGGTGAAGTATATGTATATGAGCCATATGTATATGAACTCAAAGGTGAAAATATTATGATGATAAGCATTATTGCTCCTGTTTATGATGCCAATGGGGACTTTTTAGGAGTAGCCGGATGTGATGTAGCTCTTGCTGATATGCAGACACAAAAGTATGCTGGAACAGGTTATAATTCTACACACATGGTAGCACTTGCTGAAGATGGTACAGTTCTTCTTGACTCACATGACTCTGGATATGTTGGTAAAAAAGCAGACAGGTCAGACTACAAAGCTATACTGTCAGATGCAGAAAAATTAAAAAACATGAAGGATGGTGAATATATTAACAGCCTTTCTGTAATTAACCATGATATTACTAACCTGGCAACAATGAAAGATGGAGTTTCAATTACAGTACCTCTTAAATTAAAAAGTGGTAATTACTGGACATTGTACCTGGCAATTGATGACAGCGAGTTTGAAGGCTCTATTATAAAAGACACAAGAAAACTTATGTGGGTTGTAGTAATTATTGGAATAACCCTTCTTACTATTATTTACTTTATAATAAAGAAATCACTTTCCCCAATTAAAAATATTATGAGTGGTGCTGCAAAACTAGAAGAAGGTAACCTTAAAATTAATATTCCAGTCAAATCAGATGATGAACTTGGCCGTCTTGCAAGTGCTATTAACCATATTAGTATTACAATGGATAACTATGTTAATGATATTTCACAGCAGCTTTCAAAAATGGCAGAAAATAACATGGATATTACAATTAACCAGCAGTATATTGGAGATTTTATCCCAATCCAGACATCTATTGAAAAAATAGCACACTCCCTGAACAACACACTGAACCAGCTTACAATTTCAGCAGATAATGTTGCTTCAGGTTCTTCAAACGTCTCTGCAGGCGCACAGGTTCTTTCCAGTGGTGCAACGGAACAGGCAGCTGCTATAGACGGGCTGGCATCCTCGCTTGTAAGTCTGTCTGAGGATGTTACTGCTAATGCAGATGATGCACGCAATATGAATATGTCTATTATTGAAATAGGCAAAAACATAACAAAAAGCAATGAAGAAATGGATAAACTGACAGATGCAATGGCAGAAATACGTGACTCTTCTGCTGGCATTGAGAAAATTATTAAGACAATAGAAGATATTTCTACCCAGACAAACCTTCTTTCTTTAAATGCTTCTGTTGAAGCTTCAAGAGCTGGTGAATCTGGAAAAGGATTTGCGGTAGTTGCAACAGAAATACGTGAACTGGCTATGAAGAGTGCAGAATCATTAAAACAGACCACTGAATTAATTGACCGCTCCCTTTCTGCTGTAAGAAACGGAACTGCTATTGCGGATGATACTGCTAAGGCACTTATGGCAGTTGTAGAAGGTGCAAAAGAAATTTCTGAATCTGCAAATAAAATAAGTACAGCTTCCCAGAACCAGAAAGAAATACTACATGAAATTACAAGAAATGTAGATTTAATTGAAAAGGTGGTACAGTCTAATACTTCTGCTGTACAGGAAAGTGCTGCTACAAGTGCAGAGCTGTCACAACAGTCCGCACACCTGCACAAACTTGTAAACCAGTTTATTTTAAAATCATAATTTATCATTAACAAAGATTGCTTTAATATAATTATAGTCAAGCGGATATTCACAATCCGCCTGACTAATTATAATGTATAAATATACTTAAAATAATAACATAATACTTGTAATGTAAATTTTTTATTGCCATTTGTGCATCCAGTATACATTTATACCTGTAATAATTCTGTAATTTTCCTTATAGTTTCCTACATTTTTAACATTTCCAGACAAAAAAACAGCAGGAAATATATAAAGTTTTTTAACATTATACATCCTGCTGGAATTTTTTATAGTACTGTTAATAAAAATCCAGTTTAATACCTTTTTTAATTAATCACCTTTTACTGCCAAACATTCTTTTTTATAAAAGCAAATCCCATATTTTGTTATATCTGTATACCCCTCATTTAACAAACTGCTGTCATAATGCATCTTTTCTATTTGTCCAAGTGCTTCTGTACATCCCTTTTCCATACCATTTATATTTCCTGCAACCTTTAACTCAATAATAATTGCCTTTCCTTTGCGTATCCTCTGGGTTTTTAAAACAAGGTCATATCTTCCAAGACCACTTTCACCATTAGATTTCACAAAATATTTTTTATTATGTTTTAAAAGCCCTGCCAGGAAACCATGATAATAATCTTCTTTATAATCATAAAAACTTATTGTTTCCATAAGCTGGCCTGTAATTATATCAGATATTTTATCACAGTCACCATCCTCAAGTGCTGTTACCAGCTCTTGGAAATCATTTACTTTTATTTTATTGTCAAACCATTCTGTCACTTTATCCCTGTAAATACTGCGTATCTCCCTGTTAGGGATTTTTAATATAAGGTAAATTGTATCAGATTTAAACTTCTTACCTACAGCTTTAAGATATCCTGTAAAAAACAAAAAATTCCATAAATTATCCTGCGACTTATGGACATCTTCATAAGTAATATCTTCATGTACTGGTTTTTCTATTGTATTTCCATCTACAAGTTCTTCAAGTTCATTTCTGGTAATTCCATCTGCGTTTTCAATTAATTCACGTACTATGCTGTTAGAAGATGTATTAGACCAGTATGGCTTTGGGTATTCTGTATTTTTATGGACAATATCATAAACATAATTAATAACACTCCATGGGTTATACACTTCTGTATTGCCAGATAAATAACCATCATACCATCTTTTTACTTCTTCTTTTCTTTGTGCAATTCCATACAGTCCAAGAAAGCTGTCAGTTTCATCTTGTGTAAAACCAAAATATTCTGCATAACTATCATCTAATGTAGAAACTACTTTTAAATTATTAAGCCCTGTAAATAAACTATCTCCTAATGGAGATGGCTCTAAAAAACGCTTACAGCGTTTTTCTGATGTTTCAGCCTTGGCTGAAACATTACTTTCACGGCTTATACGCAAACATCCTGTTACTACAGCAAGTTTAAGGCTTTCATTTGTTTTTAATGCAGATTCAAATAACGAACGTATAAAAGAAACCATCTGGTCATAAAACCCGTTCAGATAAGCATTTTCAAGTGGTACATCATATTCATCAATTAGTATAACTACCTTTTTTTTATGGTATTTTTCAAGACATCTGGATAATAATGCAATAGATTTGGCAAAGGTAATATTATCTTCCTCACCATTCAATATAGAAATATATTTTTTCTTGGTTCCTTCTGCAATATTATCACTCTCTAGTATATAACTGTGCCTGTCAAATTCATTAAATATCTCGTCCACAAGGCTTTTATATGCCATTTCATATGTTGGCTGTTTTGCTGGTTTTAAAGACATAAATATTACCGGATACTGTCCCATATGTTTTAAGTATTCTTCACCTGCTTCCATAATCTTTTTCCCTTGGAAATACACAGAATTATCCTCCACTGTTCCATCAGGCAGTATTTCTTTTTCAAAAAAAGTTTTAATCATGGTTTGTGCAAGTGTTTTTCCAAAACGTCTTGGACGTGTAAATAATGTAACTGTATTTTTATTTTCAAGCAAATCACGTATAAGCAATGTTTTATCTATATAATAATAACCTTCACTCACCATCTGTTTATAAAACTCTACACCTATTGGTATTGGTGTTATCCTGTGCATGGCAGATACCTCCTTATACAATAAGCCCATACCAGGATATAACAAACTATGAGCTTATTCTTTTTAACAATTATAACATATACTATCTTTATGTCTAGGACGTGTTTGAAAATTAACATATTTATTTAAATATACATTTTACCTTAAATATTTTTAATAAAATACACTATATATTTCAATATAATAATACATTATAAATAAATATAGAATATATCCGCTATAATTTGATATATATATTAATTTTTAATCTGGAAAATATATATTAGGATTATCTTTCAAACAAGCATTTTTTACTTTATCAGGGATTTTACCTACAAAATAATCTTCTAACACATTCCAAATTTCTGCACTGTTAAAACCACTTTCAAATATATATGTTAACATTTTTACAGATATTAAATGACGTTCAGAAACCATATCTAATAATCTGTTTCTATATCTCTTAGGATTATTTATAATATTTTGTAATGGTCTTATTTGGTTAATATAAATATATAACTGACTGTTTGCACCACCTATCATTGAGAAACTTAATACATCCATAGCTTCTAATATTCCTAATATAATGCTATATCGTTTAGTATCATTACTACTAGTATTAACAATGTAAAGTTCTCCTCCTCTAGCCTCAGACACAATATGCTTAAGCCCATTTTCCACCCAGTTAAAATATGTACTGATAGCTACATTAAATTGATACTCAGTATCTCCATTCTTCATTTGAATAACTCTCATTATAGATGAATTTGTCCTCGAAAAATTTTTTCTATATGAACTAATAGAAGAAAGAAAAACTTCACATATAGCCTGGGCTTTATATTTACTTACACCTTCAACAGATGCACAAAGTGCAGAAACCATTTCATTAAATTTTATATATCTAGATTCTATAATACTTTCTTGTGCCTTATTTCGCAAACAAAACCATATAGACTGGAATTTTGCCATGTATTCATCTGCAAATTCAACTGAAATACACAATGCCTGTTTCATTGCAAATTTAGAATTAAATTCTAACTCAGTATCATTTGAATAAACTAAATACTTAAATTGTGGAAATGAATATTCTCTATAGTCTTTTTCCCATATTTTATCTAACATCACTCTACATATATGATTCTCTTCAAATATCTCTTCTATACAATTTTTATATCTTCGGAGTAATCTTGTCTGTATACCAGGTTCAATGGAAAAAAATCCTATAGAAAATAATGGTATTGGACGTACTGTAATAGGTGAAAATCCTATTTTATTTTCAAAATCTTTCTGAACAATTAATAGTGCTGTTTTTACTTTATTTATATTTGTATCTTCACTATTTACAGAATTTTGGAAAATATAAGTAAAATTTTCTGCATCTACTAACATAGCATTTCTTTTCTTTGTATTTCCTGCTGCTCCGTTTTTTTGTAAAGACATACGATATAATTCTTCAATTTTTTTGATAATTTCTACTATCTGGTATTTTTGAATTGAAGATAATCCATGTAATCTATTAATATATTTAAAATCTCTTGTGTCATACTCATAATATGCTTCACCTTTCAAATTATCTTTTCTAGCTGCACGGCCTATTTCCTGGACATAATCACAAACATTACCTGTTGGTGCAAAATGTACTATTGACTCTATATCTTCAATGTCTATTCCCATTCCAAAAGCCTTTGTTGCAAACATTATCTTTTTTTCTCCAGATAAAAACTTTTCGTATGATTCTGATTTTTCTGGTTTAAACATAGAACCATAATATTTTGTAAGCTGTCCACCCATTCCTTTTGCTGTCAGATATTCATAACAACGTTCTATTAGAGTAATTGCAGGAAAATATACAAGTGTTTTTTTATTTGTTATAAGTGCTTTTTTTATTATATGTTCGTATTTATCAGTTTCATATTCTGCTTTAATATTTCTTTCTTTTTTAATCTTTTTTATTTCAATTGTTATATCATTTCTCTTAATATAACCAAGATAAGTAATTGGATCTAACATATGAAGACTATTTTTTGTTTCTCCATACATATCTTCAACACCATGATATATTGCTGTTGCAGTAAATGTTGCAATAAGAAACGCTTTACCCTGTTTCTTCCTTTGATTTTGACGTAACTTCCTAATATGATCACCAAGATACCAATAGTCAGGTCTGAATTGTTTTCCCCATGTTGTAACAATATGAGCCTCATCAATCACTATCATACCAATTGTCCTGTCACCAATAAGCAATCTCACATCACTACGGCTAAGTAATGTTTCCGGAGAAATATAAAGAATATTATATTCCCCTCCCCTGACTTTTTCAATAATTTCCTCTCTTATAATAGGAGAAATATCTGAATTTATCGTTTTTGCCTGGTTGTAATTTTTAACTTCAAGATTCTTCACTTGATCATTCATAAGACCAATCAAAGGAGAAATTACTATAGTTAAAAGATGATATTGCTCAGCAATATATATTGCTGGTATCTGAAACATTGCAGATTTTCCTGCTCCTGTAGGAGCTGTTACAAAAATATCCCTATAATTTTTATCTTCCTTTTGACAATTTTCAACCTGTTGTACAATGTCAGAAATCACTTGTTCCTGGGAAACCTCATAAGTTTCCTTTATTCCTTCATCTAATTTAATTATATCATAAACAGTAAAATTTCTAAATGAATCTTTTCCCCAATGCTTTTTTAATATATCATTATATTCATCTCTGTGCTCAAATGTATCTTCAATTTTTTCGACCTGCACATAATAAATATCAGTAAAACCAGACCAGTTTGAGGCAAGAATATTTATATGCCGTTTGAGTTGTTCACTATCTCCTGTATAATTTGTAATTCTAATGTTCAATTCATATGACCCATTTAAAACCTTTTTAACTACATCTATATAATCGGACTCTTCAATCACATCTATAAAATCATTAACTACAATCTGGCTAATAAATTTTATATTTACAATTACATCATCAAATAAATTTATTCTTTGTATTTTAATATCATCTAGCTGGCTATCATCACAATAAGAACCAATTAAATATGTATTATATTGTTTAATTCCATTATAAATTGATATAATTTCATCAATGTCTCCAATTTCACTTTCATCATAATCATCTTCTGAATCCATAAAATGTGTAAGAATTTTTTGTCTTAATTCATCTGAAAAATATATATCTAATGGATACTGGTTTATATATAAA
>VSNJ01000033.1 GCA_009774235.1 Lachnospiraceae bacterium | reverse complement strand
ATCGTATAGATAGGTTTAGTTCATATAATATTGTTTAAACTTTTATTTGATTGCTATAGAATTAGCATTTTATTCTTTCAGTGAAGAAGACCCACAATATGCTTTATTTTTTAATAGAGATATGGGCAAAATGTGGTTATTGGATGTTAATGGTGGATGTATTTCTGAAATAGATACAGACTATGACTATATAAGACATGTATATATAGATAATAATAGCAATACTGCATTTATAACAGTTGATAATATAATATCAGCTGATGTTACTAAACTGCCAGTTAAAACTACCTATAAGACTAAAGATATGAAAGAGGCTCTTGTATATTAAAACTAAATTATTTTATGTTACCATATCAGATTTTTAATAACTGTTGTAATATAATCCTTTGGAGTGTATACAATAAAGATGTTTCACAAGTTGCAAAATAATAAAGAGTATAGTATTATATATTAAAGAAAAATGGGAACTAGAGTTTGTCTGGTTTCCTATTTAAGCATATAGATATAATGCTATAATATATGTGTATAACAAACAGGACAACGGGTGTGATGGGAATGTTTTAAGGAGGATTAACAGCAGCATGAATGATAGCTTAAAGAAACGTATGGCAGATGAATGTATGACAAGAACCAGCATAGATTTATTTTCAGGACCAGGTGGCTTATGTACAGGATTTAAGTGGGCAGGTATTTTGCCACTTATAGCAATAGAATGGACTGATACCACAGCACAGACATATTCTATAACACATAATGCAGAAGTCCTGGAGCTTGAAAAAAGTACAGGGAATACAGAGGAATGTAAAACTTATTTACAGTCATTTATGCATGAAAGTACCAGGACGCTTTTAATCCATGGTGATATTAATTTAGTTAGTAGTAAAATGGTTAAAGAACTTCTTTTTTCAAGATATGGTATTGATTCTGTATATGAAACAGTGGATGTTGTTTCGGGAGGAGCACCATGTGAAAGTTTCAGCCTTGCAGGCACAAGGACAGAAAATGATGAGAGGGATGATTTATTCAGTAATATTGTACGTGTTGCACGTACAGTTAATACTAAAATGATATTGTTTGAAAATGTAAAAGGGTTGTTTTCAAAAGCAAAAGATGGCAAACGAGGGGCTATATTTAATTATATATGTGATACTTTTGAAGATAGAAATGTAAAGCCCTCATATAACCTGGTATCAAGGGAACAGGATACAATTTTACTCAAAGCATGTGATTATGGGGTACCACAGCTTAGAGAACGTGTATTTCTTGTATTAATACGGTCAGACCTTGAAGATGTGGTGAAGTTTACATATCCAGAAAAAGAGTATGGACCAGATAGAAAATACCCATATATTACTGTACAGGATGCTATAGGAGACCTGCCAAAGGTAGAGATGGGAGAAGAAACCACATACTATAGAAATAAGAAATATAAAAATAAAAACAGAGAGCATTTTATTAATATTATGCGGGGAAAATATAAATCAGATATAATGAATGCCATTGTTCCAAAACATCTTGTAGAAAATGGGCTTTTTAAAGATAATAGTATAAGCAGCCATAAAGCACCAGGACATATAAAAAGGAAGCAGGAACTTCTTGCACTTATAAAGGAAAAGGAAAGTATGAAGATGGCTTTTGAAAGACTGACAAAGGAAGGGACAATTAGCAAATACAGGCATTTATTTCCTAATACTATTTATAGTTCACGTAACCGCAGGCTGATTAAACCAGAGATAAGTTTTACAGTAACTTCACATTGTTTAGATGAGATTTTGCATCCATATCTTGACAGGGCAATTTCGCCAAGAGAGGCAGCGAGGTTACAAAGTTTTCCAGACTGGTACCAGTTTGAAGGACCTTATGTACAGTTTCACGGGGATAAAATACAGGACAGGTATGAACAGATTGGAGATGCAATACCTCCATTACTTGCATATGCACTTGCCAGAGAAATTATAAGGTCATTACAGAATATATAAATATTATGCCAACAATGAACATATGCAAATTTATAGTATTATATTATTTTCTATCAGCAATTATTTTATTAGCAATTTCTTCTAAGGAAGCGTTTTCATCAAGACCTGCCAGACCAGGCCAGAAAATATAATCTGAAAGGTTTGGCAGGCCTGTATTTAATTCTAAATATCTAATCCAGTAATCCATTTCAGATTCACCAACCAGGCCTATATTATCATCTGAAAAAATACTAAAAATAATTTCTTTAATTTCTCCATCTGTAATATTTTCTTTCTGTGGCGGGCTTATTAAAACACTTTTTGCCGCTTCTTCTAAGCTTATGCAGCCCCAGTATTCCCGGAAATTAGTAATATCAATTTCTTTATTTTCTGTAAGGTTTTCTAATTTTTCCTGTAATTTTTCTAATTTATTTCTTGCCTCTTCATCATTATTACAATCCTTTTCTTCCATAAGAGAAGCAGCATTGTCAATAATATCCATTACTTCTTGTAGTTTTGTATCATCAATAAATATTTTTTTCATTAAGTGCCTCCTTGTAATTATTAAATAAATTATGTATTCTGTTATAATAAAAATAAAGGCTTTCTAGTTTTTTTGATTATATCTTTTACTGGTAATTTTTTCAAGTGCTGTTAAAATAATAACAGAGGTTAATTATAACAATGTGGAGTATAAATAATGAAGATAGGCAGGCTGGTTGGGATTTTATCAATTTTGTTACAAAGAGATATAGTAACTGCACAAGAACTGGCAGAATATACAAACAAAGAAAATCTTATTACCTGGATTTTGGGTTTTGGGTACAAAGCAGAACTTGCAGAGCCAATAGAAATATGGGAAGAAATTATGCAGATTATTGCAAATATGAGAAATATATATGCTTCGTAAGTTGCAAAATACTGGAAATTATAGTATGATATAAAAAAATAATGGGAACCAGGATTTTTCTGGTTCCTTGTTTAGCTAGAATAAATAAGTTTTTTGTTATATTATTAATAACAACATAAGAGGATTTATGAAAGAAAATAAAAATAAGAATTTACATGGGGCAAAGGGAATTGAAACATTAGATAATATGGTAAATGCCCTGTATGAAAGAGGATATATTACACTGTATAAGAAGAATTACAGTATAGCAGAGCCAGGTTATCCTAATAAACAGTTTAAATTCCAATATATAATTGGATTCCAGAATAATGAACAATGGATTCTGCATCATACAACATCAATACGTGACAGGATTAACTGCCAGCAGTGGCACAGTGAGCATATTAAACTTTTAAACCGTAATGTTAAAAGAGCATATATTGTAGTGCCAGATGACCTTAGTGAAGAAGAGAAACATAAAGCTTCAAATTATAATAAAAACATTGTAAATAAAAAGATATATTCTGCTATTGATGGTGTCCTGCCATTTGGAATAATTTATACTATGATAGAACGTAAGGCAGCATTGCTTCTATCAAGAGGAAAAGCACATGCAAGCCTGGGGCTTCATTTTGAAACAAAATTAACTTATACTATGAGAGACCAACAGAATTTTGACAGATGGAAATATAATCCAGAAACATCAGTTGGTTATTTATATCCCTTATTTTTAGATATTGTAAATAAATTATGCCTGGATAAAGAAAAGGTTATTGCTATAGATGCTACTTCTGATATTTCTAAATTACCTTCAGGCGGTTCTCCAAAAACAGACGTATTATTATATATAAAAACAGAAAATGGTATAGAGACACATACTTTTAGCTGCAAGAGAAGCAGCAGTTCATGGGTAAGTGTACATGAATATACAGCAGATGCATTTGCTGATGTACTAAATCCTGCTGATAACAGGTTAAGGGAACTTTTATATACTTTCCAGCAGGCAGGAGGAGCCAGGGGGATGGGAGAAGAAAAAGCAGAAGAAATGTTAATATGTATGGAGAAATATCTGGTCCAGTTATCAAGGTGGGTTATTGGAGGAGTTGGCGGAGAAGGTGACAGCAGTACACAATGGGCAGAATATATTATAACATTGGATGAAAGAAACAACCATTATTCAATACATACAGTAGATGAATATATAGAAGAGTGTATAAGACAGAATGTAAAAGGACAATTTGGGACATTGTTCAGATGGACATATCCTTCAGGAGGAAAAGGAAAAAGAATACAATTAAAAGGAAAAATAGTCTGAAATTGGAGATGGTATAAATGGATGTACTTACAAAAGAACAACGCAGGAAAAATATGCAGAGGATAAAAGGGAAGAATACATCTATAGAAATAAAGCTTTGCAAGGCATTATGGAAAAAAGGGTACCATTATAGAAAGAATTACAAAGAATTGCCAGGTTCACCAGATATTGTACTGACGAAATATAAGGTAGCAATTTTTTGTGATAGTGAATTTTTTCATGGCAAAGACTGGAATAAATTAAAAGCAAGGCTTGAAAAAGGTGAAAAAGGTGATTATTGGATTAAAAAAATTACCAGAAATATGGAACGGGATGAAGATGTTAATAAACAGCTTATGTTCAGGGGCTGGACTGTCCTAAGGTTCTGGGGAGATGAAATAAAGAAAAATACAGATGAGTGTGTAAAAGTTATTGAGGAAGCTATATTTGATATATCAATGGAGGAATAACCAGATATTTGGAGGGAATATAATGAGATTAGTATATGGAACTAATAATCCTGCTAAATTGTCTGCAATGCGCAGCAGGCTGGCAGGTTTAAATATAGAGCTTATAGGATTAGAAGAAACAGACAAAGAAATACCAGTTGTAGAAGAAAAGGGTAAAAACCCTATAGAAAATGCTAAACAAAAGGCATTTGCTTATTATAAAGCATTAAAAGAACCCGTCTTTTCATGTGATACAGGACTTTACTTTGACAATACACCAGAAAAAGTACAGCCAGGTGTACATGTGAGAAATATTAATGGAAAATGTCTTAATGATGATGAAATGATAACCTATTATTCAGGTCTTGCTAAGGAATATGGAAACCTTGTTGCACAATACAGAAATGCAATTTGTCTTATATTAGATGAGAACCATATATATAGTGCTATGGAAGAGAGTATGGCAAGTGAGCCATTTATTATAACATCTAAACCCCATCCACAAAGACAGGCAGGGTTTCCGATAGACAGTATATCTATTGATATAAAAACGGGTAAATATTATTTTGACCTGGATAATAAAGAGGTAGATACAAATGTAGAAAACGGATTTTTTAAGTTTATTAAAAAATATATTAACCTGGCATAAACAAACAGGAACGCTTCTGCGTTCCTGGATTTTAGTTTTCAAAATTATTTATAATAATACGGAGTTGTGGAACAAGCTGCGCTGCCAGCACTGCTTTTATAATATCAAATAAAATAAATGGTATAAAACCTACAGCAAATGCTGCTTTAAATGATATTTTAGAAACCGCCATAATCCATATGGTTCCAGTTAAATCAATAATTATAGCAGATAATATTGCAATCATAGAGAAATACAAGCGGTTGTATTTTCTTTTGCAAATCATAGGTATAAAAATTGAAGTAAGAAGAAAGGCAACATTATATCCACCATATGGACCTGTAATATAACCAAGCCCTGCTATTCCACCTACAAATACGGGAATACCAGCTATTCCAAGAAGCATCCATACAGTAATTATAGAAGCCGCCTGCTGGAATGGGAATGTAAGGATTATTGTAGTAATTATAATAGTTAATGCTGTGAAATGTGTACCATTTGGTAAAGGGATGCTTATGTATGCTGATACACATAAAACGGCAGTAAACATAGCCATAATTACAAGGCTGCGGGTTGTATAGATAGTTTTTGTTTTGGTTTTTTCCATTTTAAACTCCTTTTCCCCAGGAATAGTTTGTATGTATTTATATTTCCTGGAATGGTTTCTTTTCACATGAACAAAGTGGGAATGTAAAGTTTTGTTTGTGTGAAAGCTTATCTGACTTTGCTATTATACAAAAATGGTATTTAATTGTCAACTATATTTTTTAAGTGGTTGACAAATATATAATAAAGATTTATACTTTAAAAAATTAATAATAACAGGCAGGTACTTATATGTTAAGTATTTACAGGGAACTGTTAAAAGGCTTTACGGGATTGGCAAGCTTTGATGGCTGGATGATAGCAAAAGCAGAATTTAAAATAATAAAACAAACATTATATATACATACAAAAGATGATAATATAATAGAAAGAGATGTAAAGAATAAAATTATTAAACAACGTAAGAGTTATGCTGTTATTCTTGCAGTTATGGTTTATAAAGACATGGAATATAATCTTATTATACACCTTATAAAACCAGCAGAAATTAATTTTACTAAAGATGGTTTTAAACAGGTTACAGAGATTTTGCCATCTTATGCTGATAGGGCTGTTTATTTATATTCATCAGCTTATTCAAAATTATGTATAAAGGAGTTTGCAGAATGTACAGGTGACAGTAATTATATACACCAGCTGGAAACACCCGTAGTACCAGGGATGCTTATGTTTGAGGATGTTCTTGAAAATGGATTTTGTGTAAATAATAAGTATTCTGGTTTAGAATGTTTTAGAATAATTTTTAGGAAACCTGTATTTGCGGATGAAATTATAAATTTGTATAAAACAGGGGATAACAGAATATTTGCTATGCCTGCACAAGGAGATAAATGTATTTTATGGGAATTGGTTTTATGTTAAGATGGCAATTAAATTTATATCAGGATTATTATGTGCAGAATAGTAGAAAAAGACTTTATATTATATAAGGTTTAAAAGCAGATTAGATGTAATATCAGGATATATTGGGATATTTGTCTTGTGAGACTGAGATTGTAATAATTTACAGTATGGGGGCTGGTTATGGAACAGGCATATATAACAGGAGGTGCACGCAGTTATATTGGGACAGAAAATGGTATGTATAAAAATATCCCGGCAGAGATACTTGGTGCAGAGGTTATAAAACATATTATAAATAAATATAATATCAAAGATATAGATATGGTAGTGGCAGGTAATGCAACAGGTGCAGGTGGAAATATTACAAGGCTTATGATTCTTGAGGCAGGGCTTCCAGAAAATATTCCTGCATTTACTATAGACATGCAGTGTGGCTCGGGGCTTGAAAGCATTGCTGTGGCTGCTGCAAGGATACAAAGCGGGCAGTCTGGATGTGTTATTGCTGGAGGTTTTGAAAGCTGTTCAACAGCACCTATGCGTGCCTATAATAAAAACCATCCTGGGTACAATTTATATGGGCAAAGTCCATTATGGTACAAGACTGCAAAATTTTCACCAGGAAAGCATGAGCAGGATGCAATGCTTAAAGGTGCAGAAATGGCGGCAGTATCAGAGGGCATTACAAGGGATATGCTTGATAAATGGGTTTTAAGAAGCCATATGCTGGCAAAAGAAACAAGAGATAAAGGGATATTAAATAATATATTAGTACAGGTAAAAGATGGGTGTACTAAAGATGAGGGAATAAGAGACCGTATGAGCCAGAGGCTTTTGGACAGGATTCCTTGTGTACTAAATGATGGCAGTGTTATAACAGCAGCCAATGCATGTCTTACAAATGATGGTGCAGCATTTGTTGTTATGTGTTCTGGCAGTTATATAAAAGAGCATGGCATTAAACCTGTAGCAGAGTTTATGGATATTGCGGAAACAGGTGCCAGCCCAGATAAAAGCCCATGTTCTGTAGTACCAGCAATAGATAAACTTCTTAAGAGAAATAAACTAGATTACCATAATATAGATATTTATGAGTGTAATGAGGCATTTGCTGTGATAGATGAATTATTTGCAAGGAAATATCCAGATGTGGCAGACAGGTATAATGTATTTGGCGGAGCACTGGCATATGGACATCCTTATGGTGCTTCTGGTGGCATTATAATGTTACATGCACTTAAAGCTCTTGAAAAAGAAGATACCAATATAAATAACAGTTATGCAGTGTGCAGCATAGCGGCAGCAGGTGGTGTAGGTACGGCTGCACTTGTCAGAAGAGGAAACAGATGCAATGGATTACTTTAAATTAATAAAACAAATAAATCCTGGTAAAACTGCTATTATAGAAGATGGAAAGCCATACACATATGGGAATCTTGTAGAAATGGCTGTTATAAAAGCAACAGAAATTAAAAAGAATAGCATTAATCTAAATAAACAGGTTTATATAATTAAAGAAAAATCTATACTTAGACAGCTTGTATTATTTCTTGCATGTAATGCCACTGGCGTAATTCCAGTTATTGTACCTTATGATGTTAAAGCATATCCAGATATCATTGATGTACCAGACAATACATGTATGGCAGTTATGACTTCGGGTACAACTGGCAGTCCAGAGCTTTTTTACAGGACATACAGAAGCTGGGCAGATTTTTTCCCAATACAAAATAAAATATTCGGAATAAATAGAGATAGTGTTTTATTTGCACATGGAAGCCTTGCCTTTACAGGAAATATGAATATTTATATGGCACAGTTTTATGCAGGTGCAACAATAGTTGCAGAAAATAAGTTTAATCCAAGGAGCTGGGTGGATATTATAAAAAAAGAAAATGTTAATGCAATTTATCTTATCCCATCAAAACTTATGCTTCTTCCTGGTATTATGAAAGAAAGCAATAATAATATAAAGTCAGTTATATCGGGGTCACAGAGCCTTGGAATAAATGATTCAGAAAAGCTTAAAAATATATTCCCCAATGCAGGGATAACATTATATTATGGTGCAAGTGAGCTTAATTATATTACATATGTAAAAGACAAGGATATGACAGAAGATAAAAACCTTATAGGAAAGCCATTTCCAGGTGTCAGGGTGTATATAGATAATAGCAGGATTTGTGTTGACAGCAGTTTCCATGTGGAAGGTGTGGAGTGTCCTTATATTATGCCAGACATGGGGCATATGGATAGTGATGGCAACTTGTATTTTGACGGACGTAGTGATGATATAGTTTTAATACATGGGCGTAAAGTTTCATTAACCCATATTGAAAATGAGCTGGAGAAGTCTGAAGAGGTGAATGAGGCAGTAGTTATATATGATAATAATATTCTGGCAGCATTTATTGATATTAAAGACCAGTATAAAGAGAATTGCCTGGATTATAAATATATTTTAAAAATTCTTGGAAATAAAGACAATATATTTAATAAACTTAGGAAAGTGCTTGCACATTATGAGATGCCAGACAAAATAATTGTGCTTAATAAGATGTTTTATAATGAAAGTGGGAAAAAGGATAAAAAGAAAATTTTAAAGATATATAGACAATATATGAAAAATTAAATATGAAAGAGGATATAAAATATGAATTTTTTAGAACTGGCGGAGGAAAGATACTCCCTTAGAAATATGGATGCCTGCCACCCTGTAGAAAAGGATAAACTTGAAAAAATTGCAAAAGCAGCGAGGGTTTCACCATCAGCATGTAATTTACAGAGACACCGTTTAAAGATAGTTACAAGTACTGAGGGAATAGAAAAAATAAGAAGGTGCACTACATGTCATTTTAATGCACCTGCTGTAATTATTATATCACTTGATAAAGATACAGGCAGTTCACCTATGGATGAAAAAAGGGGGATGAGATTTGGGCTTGTAGATATAGGGATAGTAGCAGCACATATGTCGCTACAGGCAGCAGAACTTGGACTTGGAACTACTATTGCTGGCATGTTTGATAAAGGTAAAATTATAGAAGAATTTGGAATACCAAATTCACAGGAACCTGTCCTTATTATGCCTGTAGGATATCCTGATGAAAAAGGCGGACCATGTATATTACATAAAAGCAGGCTGGCACTTGATAAGACAACAGAATGGGTATAATTTTATAAATATAACATCCCTTAGAAAAATATTGGCAATAATTTTGTAGAATTTAGAAACTATATGTTTTTTAGAATTAGGTTTTATACTATTAAATAATATTTTTGTCTTTATAGATACCTGGTGTTATTCATTTGATATAACTTTTACAGTACATTTTGCTTTGGTGCCATCTTCACTGGCAGTTATAATAGTGGTACCAGGGGTTATAGCATATACATTGCCAAGCTGGTCAACAGAAGCTACATTTTCTTTACTGGAAGACCAGACAGGCGCATTGCCAGAAGATATTGACATTCCAATTTGGAAAGAAGAGCCTGCTTCTAATGTTATTTTATTGTCACTAAGTTTTATTTCTGGCTTTTCAACTACTACTTCACAGGATTTGCTTATGCCATCAACTTTGGCAGTAATAATTGCTGTGCCATGTTTTACTGCTGTAACCATGCCATTTTCATCAACTGTTGCGACAGATTTCCTGCTTGATTTCCACACAGGTGCAATACCAGATGAAACATCTGCATTTAATTTAAAGCGCTGGCATCTGTAAAGACGTTTGTAACGCCTGTCAAGTTTAATAACAGGCTGTCTTACTGTAACTTTGCAGTTTACAGAATATCCGTCTGCTTTCACTGTAATTACTGCATTGCCAGGTTTACATCCTGTTATATTCCCATCTTCATCAACCACAACTATACTTTTTTTATTGCTTTTAAAGACAGGTACAGAATTATTAGAAGTTTCTACAGAAAGATGGACAGTTTCATTATTTTCAATAGATATGGATTTACTGCTAAGGGTAATCTGCGTTTTTAAAACTTCAAGCCTGCAGTATGCTTCAGTGGTAAATGCTTTTACTATAATAGTGCATTTGCCTGCTTTTTTTGCTATAATTTTGCCGTACTGGTCAACAGTGGCAATTTTTTTATCTGAACTGCTGAATTTGGGAATTCTTCCATCTGATGAGTATGCAAATAAAGAGTATTCTTCGCCAATTTTCATTTCCTTCTGGTAGTCAGACAGAAGGATAACTGGGGTGATTTTAGCAGAAGCATGGGATGTTTTTATAAGACCTTGGCATAATACCATTGAAATTGATAATAATATTGCTGGAATAGTTTTTGTAATATATTTTTTATCCATGTATTTCCCTCCTTAAATATAATTATGAGCACAAGAGGGATGTTATATTTTTATAAAGTATGCCATATGTAATTAAATATGTCAATATAAAAATTTACTTTATTTTATTTTCGTGTTACAATAGGTAACATGGCCTGGTATAAAGATGTTTATACATTAATAAATGAAATGGAGGAATTTAACATGGAAAAGATTAAAATGACAACCCCGTTAGTTGAGATGGATGGGGATGAGATGACACGTATTCTTTGGAAGATGATTAAGGATGAACTTATTCTTCCTTTCATTGATTTAAAAACTGAATATTATGACCTTGGGTTAGAGTACCGTAATGAAACAAATGACAAGGTTACTATTGATTCAGCAGAAGCTACAAAGAAGTATGGGGTAGCGGTAAAGTGTGCTACTATTACACCAAATGCTGCAAGGATGGATGAGTATAATTTAAAAGAAATGTGGAAGTCCCCTAATGGCACAATAAGGGCAATTCTTGATGGTACTGTCTTCCGTGCTCCTATACAGGTTAAGGGCATTGACCCTTGTGTTAAAAACTGGGAGAAACCAATTACACTTGCAAGACATGCTTATGGTGATGTTTATAAAAACACAGAAATAAAAGTTCCTGGTGCAGGTAAGGCAGAACTTGTATTTACAGGTGCTGACGGGCAGGAGATACGTAAGGTTATACATGAGTTTACAGGAAGTGGTGTAATACAAGGAATACATAATACTGATAAATCTATTACAAGTTTTGCTAAATCATGTTTTAACTATGCCCTTGATACAAAACAAGATTTATGGTTTGCTACCAAGGATACAATTTCAAAAGTATATGACCATAATTTTAAGGATATATTCCAGGATGTATATGACAGTGAATTTAAAGAACAGTTTGAGGCAGCAGGAATAGAGTATTTCTATACACTTATTGATGATGCAGTTGCACGTGTAATGAAAGCTAAAGGTGGTTTTATATGGGCATGCAAGAATTATGATGGGGATGTAATGAGTGATATGGTTTCTTCTGCGTGCGGTTCACTTGCAATGATGACATCAGTCCTTGTATCACCAGATGGTGTATATGAATATGAGGCAGCACATGGTACTGTACAGAGGCATTATTATAAGCATCTGGCAGGTGAAGAAACATCTACAAACTCTGTTGCAACAATATTTGCATGGACAGGTGCTCTCCGTAAACGTGGTGAGCTTGATAGTATAAAAGAGCTTATGGAATTTGCAGACAAGCTGGATAAAGCAACTCTTGGTACGATAGAGTCAGGAAATATGACAAAAGACCTGGCACTTATTACAAGCCTTAAGGATGTTAATGTACTAAATAGTGAAGATTTTATTAAGGCAGTTAGAAATAATCTTGAAAATAGCATGAAGTAATAAAAATGTATAAGTAATTGCAGGAGACAGAAACCAGTATGGATAATGGATATAGTGAAACAATAGATATACCTTTGCGTGGGTTTACTCATGGAAGCAAATTCCATTCAGATGATGTATTTGCAACGGCATTTTTGAAAATTATTAATCCTGGTATTGAAATTATAAGAGGATTTGAAGTGCCAGAAGATTTTGATGGCATTGTGTATGATATTGGAAGGGGAAAGTTTGACCACCACCAGCAGGATAAGGAATACCGTGATAATGGATGCCCATATGCTGCTTTTGGGCTTATATGGCGTGAGTTCGGTGAGTATTATGTTGGTGCAGAAGAAGCAGAAAGGTTTGACCATGAATTTGTACAGCCATTAGATGAGTCTGATAATACAGGAAAAAGTAATGTACTTGCAACTATTATAGATGAATTTAATCCAGGATGGGATTCTGGGGAAGAGTATAATGACTGTTTCTGGAAGGCTGTTGGTTTTGCAAAGCTGGTACTTGAGAACCATTTTAAAGCTGTGGCAGGTATTTATAGGGCAAGAACCCTGGTTGATAAGGCTATGGAAGAGTGTGATGGTGATGTGCTGGTGCTTCCAGAGTTTGCTCCCTGGAAGGGCGAGGCAGCAGGAAGTTCTTATAAATTTGTTGTCTATCCTTCATCCAGGGGTGGCTTTAGTGCGCAGGGAGTACCAGTAAGTATTGATGATAAAACCCTTGTATGTCCTTTTCCAGATGAGTGGTGTGGGAAGACTCCAGATGAACTTGTACAAATTACAGGTATCCAGACTCTTAGGTTCTGTCATCCTAATGCATTCCTTATTGCAGCAGATGAAAAAGAGGACGCTATAAAAGCAGCAAGGCTTGCACTGGAGATGGCACAAGCAAAAAAGATGTAATTTCCAATTACTTATGGGTGTTTGGCAATTAAATATTTCACAAGTTATGTGGCTCTGGCAATTCCAAAATTTTACCAACAAAAAGCCATGTGCAACATGGCTTTGCCCGCATTCCGCTTGGATGGGATGCGCAGTGGTGCATAAAGCCCCAAAAGACGTGGCTTAAACACCAGCGCCCCCAAACAGCTGCTTTATGGTAAAACATTTGGAATTTGCCAGAGTAATATAATTTTTGTATAAATTTAATTTCCAGATTTCTTTTTGGAATTGTGTATTTATTGGGAAATAATTTATAAATATACATTGTAAATGGCAAAAACCAGGATATTGGAATTCTTGTGTATAAAATAAATAACGTGGTTGCAGGTATTTAGTATATTTTGTTTTATGAAAAAATTAATTAAAATTATAAGTATTGTTTTGATATGCCTGTGTATGGCAGGGATTGTTTCTAAACCGGCAGAGGCTTTAAGAAGAAATAGAAATGCAAAGGATTTGGAAAAGCTCCAGAGATTTGTGGATTTACAAATTAAAAGTGGTGCCAGATTATATAAAAATGTAAATATAGATGGGAGTTACCAATGGGATGCATATGGTAATTTAATAGGGATAAAATGGGGTTATAGTAATCTTGCTGGGAGTATTAAGTTCCCTGTTTTTAGTAAATTAAAGTCAGTCATTATATATGATAATCCTAAGCTGGAAAGCATAAACCTAGGTAAAAATAAGTCATTATTAGAGTTAAATTGTGATAGTTGTGGCCTGGATAGTATAAATATTAAAAACTGCAAAAATCTGGAGAAGTTATATATACAATATAATAAGATTAAGAACCTTGATTTAACTAACAATACTAAATTAAGGGAATTGTCTGTACAACAGAACCAGTTGGAAAAGTTAGATTTATCTAAGAATAAACATTTGTTGTATATAAATATTTCATATAACAGGTTAAAGAAAATTAATATTAAAAATTGTAAAAAAACCAATAAGATTGATATATCAGGTAATTTTTATAAAAAAGCAGATTTATCAGAAAATACACAGCTGGAATATATTTATTGTACAAAAAGTAATATAAAAAAGTTTGACGTAAGAAAAAATAATCTTTTAAAAGAATTGTATATTGAAAATGGTAAAATTGAAAAATTGCTTCTTGGCAGAAAAACACAACTAGAGATTATTTCTTGTCATAGTAACAGGCTTTATGGACTAGATATAGCAGGATGTACAGCTCTGTTGGATTTATCATGTGGTGGTAATGAACTTTCTGCAATAAATATAAAATCATGTTTAAAACTACGTGAATTTGGGTGTTATAATAATAATATTTCTAGTCTGGACTTATCAAATAATAATAGACTTGAAGTATTATCTTGTAGTGAAAATTTGATTGAAAAGCTGGAGCTGGGTAATTTAACAGAGTTAAAGGAACTTTATTGTGATGGAAATAGATTAACAAAATTGGATGTTACTAACCAACGTAAATTAGATTTCCTTTATTGTAGTGATAATCTGCTGGCAGACCTTGATATAAGTAATAATAAAATTTTATGTGCATTGGATTGCCGGAAAAATAAAATTAAAGAATTGGATATTAGTAATTGTAAAATATTACAAGGTGATTATTTTTTGGATTTTTTATATGACCCAGGTGTGAAAATTAATAAGTTTTTTTATCCATTAAAAGAAGTAAAACAGACAAGCAGCAAATACTTGCAGGTATTTGCTGCTTGTCATTTTGGCTTACAACATTTTTTATATATTTTCTATTGCATTAATTGCTTCATTAAACCAGTTGCTTTCTAACTCTTCTACGTTTCCTGCATCACTTGCAGCAGCAATAGCAGGAGTCATAGGAATACGTCCAAGTACAGGCAGGTTATATTCTGCTGCTACTTCGTCAAGGTGGCTTTTGCCAAACATTTCAATGTGTTCTCCACAACAAGGACATTCAATATAACTCATATTTTCGATAATTCCAATAACAGGTATATTCATCATCTGTGCCATTTTAACTGCTTTGGAAACTATCATTGAAACCAGTTCTTGTGGTGATGTGACAATAACAATTCCATCAACAGGTATAGACTGGAATACAGTAAGTGCAACATCACCTGTTCCAGGAGGCATGTCCACAAACATATAGTCAACATCTTTCCATATTACATCCTGCCAGAACTGTTTCACGGTTCCTGCAATAACAGGACCTCTCCAGATAACAGGGTCAGTAGTATTTTCAAGAAGAAGGTTGACAGACATTGTCTGTATGCCTGTTTTGCTAGTAACAGGATAAATGCCATTTTCATCACCCATAGCACGCTCTGTTATACCAAAAGCTTTAGGGATTGATGGACCAGTAACATCTGCATCAAGAATAGCGGCATTAAATCCCTTTTTCTGGAAATTAACAGCAAGCATAGAAGAAACCATAGATTTTCCTACACCGCCTTTACCACTTATAACTCCTATAACTTTTTTAATACTGCTGTCTTTATGTGGTGGTTCTATCAGGCTTTTTGGGTCCCTGCTTTCACAGTTTGCACTACAGTTTGAACAGTCATGTGTACATGTTTCATCCATAATAATATTCCTCCTCATTAAGAAGGTGTAAAACCTTGGTTATATGGTAAGATTTTACACCTTGTAATTAGATATATTATATCAAAATAAATAACTGGTGTAAAGACTTATTAAAATTTGAATTTCCCCATTTTTTAAATACGCCTTAACAAAGATTGGTTAATTGTAAGGATAGTAATTTATTTTTTTAGGTTTGCCATATACTTTTTTATTATTCTGTATTTTGTAAGCCCTGATATATAATGTTATACCATAATTGCTGCCTATATAAAGGCTGGCTTCTGTAATATTATTATCTGGTATGTCTTTAAATTTTTTATTATCTGAATAAATTTCATATCCACTAACTTGTGGGTCACGTTTCCATGAAATTTTTATTCTTTTTGAATGTACAAATGCATTAATTTTTATTTTCTGGATTTGTTTTGGTACAATACCTGTACTTATAAATTTAGCACCTGTATTTTTGGCTAGTTTTTCAGCGGATGTATTTGTCCAGCCAATAATTGTTAAATCTGGAAGGCTTTTTTTATATCCATAAATCATGCTGGATACCAGTGAAGTTGGAAGTACAAGTTTTTTTAATTGTAATGTACCAGCATTGTAAATAGTAAATTTTCTTAAATCCCCTTCTTTGACAACAATAGTTTTTAGTGAAATACAGTTATCCAGGTTTATATTACATTTTGAAACATTTTTTCCAATATAGAGTTTTGTTAATTTTTTAGCATGGGAAAATGCAGATTCATCAATTTTGGTAACAGTGGATGGTGTATGGTAGCTTCCTTGTTTTGCACATGGATATAAAATAATTTTGTTACGGCCTGCATTAAGTAAAACACCATCTTTTGCTGAAAAATGTTTGTTCTGTGGGTCTACAGTGATTTTTTCAAGTTTATCCATGTAACTTTTTACCAGGTTTAAATTATAAATATCTTTTATTGTACTTCCCATATGATAGCTTGTTTTGGCAGATGGTACAGCATATATTTTTGTTTTTTTCTTTGTAGTAAGTATCCCGTCATCAGTTGAATATACAGGATGGCCTGGTGATACGGAAAATGCTGAGGCTTTGTTTTGGTATGATATAGCGTTTAAGTCCGTAGCTTCATCGGGAAACGCTACAGTCCCTTTTCTGCCAGATGGATATATATATAATATTGATTTATCTTTGCTGTATAACATGCCTGATACAGAAGAGAAATGCTTGTTGTCTTCTGGAATAGTAATATTTGTTAAATTAATTGTATTAGTTTCATTTAGTGGATTTTTTAAAGTCTTTAATGTTGATGGGAGCACAAGCTCTTTTATTGATGAATTATTAAATGCGTTTTTATTAATTGTTTTAACGCCTTCCCCAATAGTAACTTTGTCTAATTTCTGGCAGTAGTTAAATGCATAAGAGGAAACTTTAGTTACGCTGTCTGGTGTTTTATAATTTCCAGCTTTATATGCAGGGAATTTGTATAATTTAGTTTTGTCTGCATTATATAAAACACCATTTTCAGAAGAAAAAGTTTTATTGGAAGAAGTAACGGAAAATGCTGTGCCTGCATTGTGGAATGCACTGCTTGCAATATAATCCACATTTTGAGGGATTTTAATTACTTTTAATGTTGTGCAGCCTGAAAATGCATTGCTTTGGATTTTTGTAATACCAGAATGCAAGACAATATTTTCCAACTGGGTACAATTACTAAATGCAGAATCAGGAATGTGATTTAATTGTTTTGATAAAATAACTTCTTTTAAATTACTGCAATTATAGAATGTACAAGGAGACATAAAATCCACACTGTCTGGTATTTTCACGCTTTTAAGGCTGGTACAGCCCATAAATGCACCATAACCAATATTTGAAACACCGTTGTGTATTGTTAAATTTTTTAAGTTGGTACATTTTTTAAATACAGAATCTCCAATTATGCTGACATTATCAGGAATAGTTATTTCTTTAAGCTGGATGCAGCCAGAGAAAGCATATTGCCCAATTGCTCTTATACCAGACCCAAGAATGGCTTCCTCTAATGATATACAATTTTTAAAACAAGAATAGGAAATATCTTTAATATTATCAGGAATACTAATTTTCTTTAAAGATTTACATCCATAGAATGTACTTGGCTGTAATATTTTTAAAGAAGAAGGAAGTGTTATATCCAAAAGATTATGGCAGCCATAGAAAGCATATTCTCCTAGAACTTCAAGATTTGCAGGCAATGTTATGTGTTGTAATGAACGGCAGTTGTAAAACATTGTCTTACCCAGTTTTTTAATTTTAGAAGGTATATTAATTGTTTCAAGTTTCTTACATTGGTAAAATGCTCCGCTTCCAATAATTATTACACTTTCAGGAATTTGTATGTTTGTTATGTGGCATCCACGGAATGCATTCTGTGCAATAGAAGTTACTGTCCCAGGAACAGTAAATGCACCTTTTCTGCCAGATGGATAACGTACAAGTTTTTTGCCATTTTTAGTGTATAATACACCATCTATGGCTTTAAAGTATTTATTTTTGCTATCTACAGAAAATGAATTAACTGTAGTATTATCAAAAACTTCCATATTAAGTGCAGATACATCTGCATTAATATGTACATTGCTTCCACCAGTGTATGATATTAATATACCATAATTGTTTACATTATATTTGTTGTCCGGTTTTGCAGATGCAGATATTTTTTGTGGAAGTGTTAAAGGAGTGCTATAGATTAATCCTGTTGCCATTACAAAAGACAGTCCTAATATAGCAGCTCTTTTTTTAAAATTGTAATTCATAAATTTTCCTCCTTTATTTAGTATAATATACATTTATAACTATAGCAGAAGCAGGCTGCTTTTTCAACTTATTAGGATTTTACAATTTTTTTTACTAAAAGAAAATTTTTGGTTCTATTTACAGCTATAAGATGAATATAGATTGAGAAAGCAGTTTTTATCAGACTGGATAGAACGGAGGGGTAAGATGAACCAGTACAGACGTATAGTTTCGTATCTTTATCAATATTTAAATGGGGATAAAGGGCAGAATATAGGGTATGTCAGGCTTGAACAGAAAGGCAGGCAGTGCAGGGTAGCTGTGCAGATGAGGGCATTTGAAACAAGTTTTATGCCAGAAGTATGGCTTTTTAAACAGGAACAGACAGGGATTTCATATGTAAGTATAGGAAAGCTGTCTGCATATTCAGGAAATATGCAGATTAAAGTGGCAACAAATACAGATGATGTTTGTTCAAGTGGACATCCTGCCAGTGATTTTGATGGGGCTGTTATTTATATAAATGATAAGGAATATTATGCTACAACATGGTCGAAAGAAAGCATTTACATAGGCAGGAAGACAGATATGCTTAAAGCAGGAAGGTATAACAATGAAGAGAAAAAAATGAGTAATGTTATTAAAGAAGAAGCTAAAGAGGAGGAAAAGGAAACAGCAGTTAAGGAAATAGCAGAAATAAAAGAGATAACTGTTAATATTAATACAGAAAAAGATATAACAGATGTTAAGGAAGAGGAAATGCCAGAGGAAGAAGAAATGCCAGAAGAAAAAGAAGAAGAGGTGGAAGACGGGATACAGGATATCAATGCAGCAGATACTGGCGTGCAGGAAACAGAAACAAGTGTAGCAGATATAAGTACACAGGATATAAAAGAGGATATGGATGATAAAGCATTATATGGGTGCAGTGCATGTCCCTATAAGAACTATGATAAAAAAAACGAAGATTTTGGAGTGCGTATTCTTAAGAACTTTCCTGTTATGTATCCTTTTAAGTCGGGCGAAATAGAAGAAAGTGTAAGAATAGAACCAAAAGATATAGGATGTATGCCTATACGTTTGTGGTCTTTTGCAAATAACAGGTTTCTTCTTCATGGTTATTACTGTTATAAACACCTGATATTTGCCAGGCTGCAGAGAGGGTGTTATGCACTTGGGATACCAGGGATATACAGTGAGCAGGAGAAGAAGAAGGCAGCAAGTTTTTCATTTGATGAATTCCAGCCAATAGGACCAGGTAAAGCGGCATATGGTGTATTTGGCTACTGGATTACAGAAATACATGTTTAAGCCTGTATAGCCATATGGCAGGGTGGCTGGTGTACTGTCTATGGCAGCACAGGATTTATATATGAGTATAAAATATGGTCTTCCCATACTCCGTTTATCTGGGCAAATGAGTGCAGATAACCTTCTTTTATAAAGTGAAGCCTGTTCAGGAGGTTTATTGATGGCTGGTTGCCAGGCATCACCATTGCTTCAATGCGGCGGATGGAAAGCCCGCTGCATACAATAGGGATAAGCTTAGTTAATGCTTCCTGCATATATCCTTTGCCACAGTATTCTTCACCAAGTTTATACCCTATCATGCAGCTACAGAAAGCCCCTTTAAGTATATTGCTGAAACATACTGAACCAATAACCTGGTCCATGTTATTTTCCAGAAATATCCAATACCTTAAATATGTTTGCTTAATAAATGCATTATATTCACATGACAGATTTGAACGCTGGAAACCAGTGGTATAAAAATTTTTAGCACGTTTTGGTTCGTGAGGTTCAAGAAAAGTACGGTTATTATTATAAAAGTCCAGGACAATGCCAGCCCTTGACGGACTTAAGACATTTAAAATTAATCTGTTAGTTGTGTATGTAATCAGCATATAGCAATAATCCTTTCTGGTAATTATAATCTGGCAAAATGTTTTTGACTATGTAATATATTAGTGGTACACTAAGAGAAAATTAATATATTTTAGAATAATATATATGGGGATAAAAGTAAATAATGCAAAAAATTTCAAATGATACTGATAGCAGATACATGAAAGAAGCTATAAAACAGGCAAAAAAAGCAGTAGCGGCTGGAGAAGTGCCTATTGGGTGTGTAATAGTCCTGGATGGTAAAATTATAGCAAGAGGGTATAATAGAAGAAATACTGAGGGCAGCACCCTGGCACATGCAGAACTTATTGCAATAAGGAAAGCATGTAAGAAACTTGGTGACTGGCGGCTTGAGGACTGTACAATGTATGTTACACTTGAACCATGCCCTATGTGTGCAGGAGCAGTAGTCCAGGCACGTATACCACGTGTGGTAATTGGTGCCATGAATCCTAAAGCGGGTTGCGCTGGCAGTATAACTGATATGTTCCAGATAAGGGAATTTAACCACCAGGTTGAAAAGCAGGCAGGTGTGCTAGGAGAAGAATGTAGTAATATGATAACCAGTTTCTTTAAAGATTTAAGGGAAAAGAAGAAAAAAGTACAGAATAATTAGTGGACAGTGAAAAAATAAGTTACAATATATATCTTAGTTAAATTTGTGTTTTATTGTGCTATTTTGCATATTTTTGTAAAATTATGTAGTGTACAGTAATAGAAATAATATTTTTATATATAGATTTTATTTTCATGCTTGACATAACTGCAAGCTATATGTATAATTACAAAATGCGCTTAATATTTTTATTAAGTGTTAAGGAGTGTTTAAACTTCCGTGCTAGCCGGGGAGTTAGCGGTGCCCTGTACCTGCAATCCGCTATAGCAGGGGTGATGTCCTGTCTAGGGTTTATTGTTGTGGAGCTGCCCTTGGAAAGTGGCGTTGACGTTCTGGTCTTACGCAATGGAAACCCATGAACCGTGTCAGGAGGGGAACCTAGCAGCACTAAGTGGGAGCTTCTGTGTGCCGTAAGGTAGCCGGGGCTGAGCTGGCTGCCAAGGTAACGTCTACAGTTGTATTTCCGACACAGGATGCACGGATTATAATATATTTGTATAACAAAGCTGGTGGTATGCCGGCTTTTTTACTTTATAGCAGATTGCAGATTTTAAAGGTACCAGAAAAAATTAAGGATATACTCTTGACAGAAACGGATGTTCTGGAACCGGCACTTTAAACAGGAAATTTTTGTAAATGGAATATACCTGGAATTACCAATAAGACAAAAGTTTGTACAAATAGTGTATTTATTTGCCAAAATTAGATTTTGGGATATGTTGTGGGTCAATAATTTACTATTTAAAGTTTTAATAGCCACATTGACGTTATAAGTATAAAATTGTATAATATTATAAGCTGTTGTTACTTTTTTGGGGATGTTTAGGAGGAGAACCGTTGAGTGAAGAACTTAAAATAAACAGTGTAAACCAGATTATTAAAGGTACAGATATATATGTAAGAGGAAATAAAATTTTATCAATAGGACTGGTTGTCAAAGGAAGGATACGTATTAATACAGAGGGCATAAATGTTGTTGTAGGTTCAGGAAGCTTTCTTGGGCTCTGTGACCTTCCAGGGGGAGAATATAAGGTTACATATACTGCAGACAGTGATGCTATAATTTATGCGTTTCCTGCAATAAACTTTAACCAGGAAGTAAGGGCACTTATAAAAGTAAATAATGATTATGCAGGACTGATGTTTTCTACATTAAGCAAATATATAAGAGAATTGTCAAAAGTATATGATACTATGAAGAAAATGGCTTTTAAAATGTATGATTTTTTAAAGTCAGCAGATGAAAATTATAGAGAAATTGCCCAAAATGCTGGTATAAGGGTTAGCCAGGAAGATATACTAAGCGGTATAAAGCCATATGACACCAGCAGGGATGTGGGAATAGACAGTGATAAGATTATATATTATAAAGCATGTTGTGATATCCCTTCAGATGTGTTGAAAAAGTTTTTAGATGTCAATGTAGTAATGCCAGTATACCATATAATTGATGAAACCAGGGTAGTTAATTTCCTGGTAAGCAGATGCACACTGGATGTTACATATCTTAAAAATATAGCAGGTCCGCTTATAATTAACAGTGACAGTATTTTTTCAAGGGTACTGCAGCTTGCAACGGCTCTAAAAAATATGGATGCAGAGGTAACAGATGTATTAAGCCTTTTTGATGATGTTGTTGACCATATTAATACTCTTGATAAATTTTTATATGACAAGGCATGTGTTGATGCCGGAATTGACCATGAATACATGGAAAATTCATATTTTACTCTTATTAATGGTGGAAGTGCTGCTGGAAGTGGGGAAGAGTCTTCTAAAGCTGGGGAAGAAAAGCCAGGTATAAAAGTGCTGGATGGGGCACTGGACTTTATACTAAGTTATTCAGGAGTAGACAGTGAAATTGCAAAGCAATTTAGAGACAGTGTTATCCAGTTTGCCAATATGCCAGATAAGATGGCATCAGATGATAATGCAAGGGGCATAAGGAGAGGTGTAACTAAGCATTACTATGATATATATAGGCAGGTATTTTTAAAGGATTACCAGTCTTCTGGAAGTACACCTGTTGTTATAGATTTATTTTTGAAATATGGATTTTTAAGTGAGAAGCTTATTACTGATGAGATGAAAGAAGAGTTGTTGTCACTTAATGATTTTTCATCAGACCTTGGGTTGTGTAAAGTCTATAACATGAAAGAGTGGCTTACAGAAATTTATGAAGGAAGAAAAGAACCTTCCAAGAATGAATTTGATATGGATTATTTTGATAATCTGCGTGATATGCGTAAAACAGGACGTATTTCAGTGGATGAAGAATTAAGCCTTTCAAGGGATACTGCGGCAAAGTTTGATTATGAAATCCAGAATATGTTTAAGACAAACCACCGTTTAATATTCGGGCAGGTTTCAGTATTTGTACCTTTTCTTTATACAGAGGGCTGTACTGGTTCATTTAAGCGTTGTATATTGTCAAAAGATAAGATTAACATATCAGTAAATAAACTGCTCCATATTGATTATTCAGCGTTTTACCGTGAAAGCCTGTATTCTGGGGAATTGGAGAAGTTCCGTAAAGAATATATTATGGAAGAAGTCTTTCCTGACTTTATAGTATTTCCTACATTTGGAAGTAATGGTATAATGTGGCAGGAATTAAGTGGCAGGAAGAGGAATACAAAGGGGCGTTTCCTTTTGCCTGCATTTATGGACACGGATATTGACTCAGCCATGATAAAGCTGTTTGGGCGTTTCAGATGGGAACTTTGCAGGACAATGCAAGGTGCTTCATGGAATAATATACAGTTAAAGTCACTTACAAGTGAATATAGTGATTTTGTCCAGTTTTACCGCAAGAACAGGGAACTTTCAGACGATAAGAAAGAAAAGCTTAAGATGCAGATAAAGAAATGCAGGAATAATACAAGAGAAGTTTTTGTAATTGATTATGAGAACTGGATTAAACATGAAGCCAATGGCGGGCTTTGTCTTAGCAAACCAGTAAGGGAAATACTTGCAACATATTGCCCTTTTACAAAAGAACTAAGGGAAAAGGTTGGTGAGCAGCCATTATACCAGGAAGCTATGACACGTTTTATGCGTGAACGTGGCAAGAAACTTAAGGAATATGACCTTAGGTTCCGTGTATGGCAGAAAGATAAATTAGAAATTCCAAAGGAAATATCTGACACAAGGGATTTCTATGCAAATAATTAGCCTAAAAAATACAGTCTGGGTATTTGTTTCCAGACTGTATTTTTTAAATTTATGTCCAGCCCCCGTCAAGTTTTATAACCTGGCCTGTAAGATAGCTGGTGCTTTCTGCAAGCTGGCATATAAGGCTGGCAACATCTTCCGGGATACCAAGACGGCAGGCTGGGATTTCTTCTTTTATAGCATCCAGTTCTTCCTGGCTAAGGAAACTATTCATGCTTGTGTCTATTATGCCACATGCTATGGCATTAACTTGTATATTGCTTGGTGCCAGTTCTTTGGCAAGAGCCATTGTAAATGCATTGATACCACCTTTTGTAGCAGAATAAGCAGCTTCTGTGGAAGCACCAGTACAGCCCCATACAGAAGAAATATTTATTATTCTGCCTGATTTTTCTTTGAGCATTAAAGGTATTGCAAGTTTGCAGCAGTTAAAGACTGAATCTAAATTAGTATGAATTATATGCTGCCATTCATCAGGTGACATATCCTGTATAAGCCCTACATATGATATTCCAGCATTGTTCACAAGTACATCTGCCCTGCCATGGTTTTTTTGTATAAGATTAAAGAAACTGGCAGCATCTTTATAATTTCCCATATCACCTGTATATATAGTGCATTTTGCATTAAGCTTTTGTATTTCTTTTCTTAAAGTATCAAGCAGGTTTGTATTTTTAATACAGCTGGCAGCAATATCATATCCCTTGCTTGCAAGTTTAATGGCAGCAGCATATCCAATACCACGTGAAGCACCTGTAATTACAGCAGTTTTTCTTTCCATATGCTTTCCTCCTTCCAATGTGTTTTATGCCAGTATATCATATATTGAGAATAAATGGATATAATAATACCTGGCATGTCCTTTAATTGATAATTATTAATGATTTATTACAACTTATTTGCAGACTTTACACAATAAGTTTTCTTTGTTATAATAAAAAACATGTTTTGGCTAGGAATATTACTTATTACTTCGTTAGAAAAGCCAGTTTAGTTACTGGTGTACAGTGTAAAAGGATGCAGATACCAGTCTGGCATCATATTATAGGAAAGGTACAATTATGAAAAAAAATAATGTGGCAAAGGTATTTTTTATAAGCCTGATGAAATCTATTTTATTTATAATAATATTATTATGTGTTGGATTTGGCAGTTATAAAATATCATATACAATTCTTTCAGACAATGGAGGTAATGTAGGCACATCCAAAGGAGATATCGAGGATATTATAGAGGATGCACAGACAGATGAAATTTCTAAAAATCTTATATATGTTACTGATGAAGACAGAATTACTAATATGATGCTTGAGATATGTAATACCAAAACTAATAATATGGATTATATTACGGTTCCAGTAAGGACAGAGTATACAATACCTGCTACCATGTACCAGAAACTGTGTACTGTCAACCAGGAAATACCACAGATTGTCCGTATAGGAAGGTTGAAAAGTTATTTTTCAAATTCTGAGGATGCGTATGGGTATGGTGAGCTTATTGTTGAAAAGATGCTTGGCATAAAGATAAGTTATTATACAGTGTTAGACCAAGCAACATATGACAGCCATTATACAAAGAAGATGACAAAGGTAAGGTTCAGTCAGGATGTAGACCAGGCAACAGCCACTCCAGGTCCAGACGGGGTAGTGCCAGCAAGCCAGATAAAAAGAGTAAATGAGAGGATTTCTGTGGCAAGCAGCACATATGTAAAACAGCTTAAAGATGTATCAGGTGACCAGGAGAAGATTGCAGAATATATAAAACAGCAGTATGAGAGGGTTGAATCAAACCTTACTGTTTATAATAAAATTGGTTATATAGAATGTTATGAGAAGATGAATGTGGATTATTTCCATTACTGGGGAGTTCCTGGTACTTTTAATAATAAGGTTTTTACAGTAGATACTAAAGCGGCAAAGGAATTTATTACTAAACTTGCAGATAGTACAAAAAGTTATAGTGAACCACAGCAAGGATTACAAGCAGCTTCTTCTGCCAATGGCAAGAAAGTTAAGAGTTCAAAGGGACTGTCTATAATTGTCTTAAATGGCAGCAGGATAAACGGGCTTGCTGCTGCTACACAGACAGAATTAACAACAGCAGGATTTACTGTAAAGGAAATAGGGGATTATACCGAAGAAACCCTTATACAGACAAGGATTATTGTAAAGCAAAAAGGGTTAGGAAATGATTTGGCAGGATATTTTAATAATCCAGAAGTTGTAACAGGAGAGGTACGGGAGGGGTTTGATATTGAGATTATTCTAGGCACAGCGGATGCCGGACAGAATTAGTTTATAGTAGTGTTTGAAGTATGGAATGTTGTACCAGACCCGCTATGGAAAGGCATGGTTATTATATGCAGGCTTCAGTAAATATAATGGATATTGATGTCGATATGCTTACAAAGGACACCTTTATCAATAAAATTAATGAATACTTGGCAGATGACCATTTATATGTTATATTTTTTGCATCGGCAGAATCACTGGACAGGGCGGTGAAGGATAGTGAATACCATAATGTTATAGATAAGGCAGACTTGTTTCTGCCAGGAGAAGAGGCACTTCTGGCTGCACATCATGTAGATATACTGGAAGCGGGTGGCATGGTGGTAAGCTGTAAGAGCTTTGGTGATGTCCTTGGTAATCTGGAAGAACAGGGCAGGACTATTTATATTATGGCTGAAAGTGAACAAGAAATATTTGTATTAAAGAACTATTGCAAAAGGATGCAGCCTGGATTAAAAGTAACAGGTTCATGTGTTTATAGTATTGGCATAGAGGATGAGGCGGTGATTAATGATATTAACAACTGTCTTCCTGATATGCTGCTTGTAAACTTGCAGCCATGTTTCCAGGAAAGGTGGATTATAGAACATGTACCACAGCTAAATTTAAAGCTTTGTATAGCTATAGGAGGAGTTGCAGGACTGATACTGGCAGAAGAGAAAGTTATGCCATCGTGGGTTAGAAAACTCCATCTTACATGGTTTTTTGAGAAAATAGTCTGGCAGCAGACAGTAAAAAAAGGATTCCGTGCACGTATATTCCGTAAGAAGATTGTGCAATATAATAACCAGAATGAAGAATCAAAAGAGGATAATGGTAGTTAAACCATATATCCTTTTTTTCATTTAGAGTGTATTTTAAAATTACAATCTGAAAGGGAAAATATGTTTCGTTATAAAAATTTATTTAAGGAATTGTGCTGTCTTGCAGCAGGCACAATATTAATGGCTGCTGCTGTAAACTGGATATATGAGCCGCTTGATATGGTTACAGGCGGTATATCAGGGCTGGCAATAGTGGTTAAATCAGTATCATATAATATAGCTGGCGTAGCTGTACCAGTATGGATAAGTAATTTTGTTATAAATATACCAATATTTATATGGGGAATATTTATTAAAGGTAAGGAATTTATTGCTAAAACACTTTTTGCCAACTCAGTCTTTTCAACTGCAATGTATATAATGCCAGTGTTAGACCCTGGAAGGCACGATTACCTGCTTGCTGCTGTAGTGGGAGGTGTACTTACAGGTATGGGGCTTGGGCTGGTTTTTACAACAGGATATTCAACAGGGGGTACAGACCTTTTAAGCAGCATAATATGCAGGCATATACCATATTACCCGGTTTCTTCTGTTTTATTTATTGTAGACTCACTTGTTATTATTGCAGGAGCCATTGTATTTGGTGTATATATATCGTTTTATGCAGTTATTGCAGTATTTGTAACATCCAGTGTAATGGATTTTATACTTTCTGGCGGGAAAGCATGCAAACAGGTATTTATAATTTCTCCTAAATATGAGCAAATAAGCAGTAAGATATTTTCCCGGATGGACAGGGGTGCAACACTTATTGAGGCAAAAGGAATGTATTCTAAGAACAGCCGTCCTATTCTTCTGTGTGTAGTTGCGAAAAAAGAAATTGCAGAACTTACAGGACTTGTAAAAAATATTGACAGGAATGCCTTTGTAATAATATCTGAAATAAGGGAAGTATTTGGTGAAGGATTTGGACAAAACAAACAGTAAAAGCCAAAAAAAATTGTAAGTTTTGATGTATTTCATCTTAAAAAATATAATTATATACGCATTGCACAAAAACTAAAAAATTTCTTTGGATATTTGGTCTATGGTAAAAAAATGTCCATTAGTGTATGATAATAATACAGTTTAAGCACACGTATATTTTATACGGTATATTTTATATTTGACAAATTAGGAGGAAATTCATAATGGCAAGTTTATCTTTAAAGAACATTAATAAGACATATCCAAACGGATTTATTGCAGTTAAAGATTTTAATCTTGAGGTTGCAGATAAAGAATTTATTATCTTTGTAGGTCCTTCAGGTTGTGGAAAGTCTACAACACTTCGTATGATAGCAGGTCTTGAAGAAATTTCAGCAGGTGAGTTATGGATTGGCAATACACTCGTTAATGATGTAGAGCCAAAGGACAGGGATATTGCGATGGTATTCCAGAACTATGCTTTGTATCCTCATATGTCAGTTTATGATAATATGGCATTTGGTCTTAAGTTAAGGAAGACTCCAAAGGAGAAAATTGACAAGCTGGTGCATGAGGCTGCTAAGATTCTTGATATTGAGCATCTTTTAGACCGTAAGCCAAAGGCTTTATCAGGTGGACAGAGACAGCGTGTTGCCATGGGACGTGCAATCGTGCGTAATCCTAAAGTATTCCTTATGGATGAGCCTTTATCAAACTTGGATGCTAAGCTCCGTGTACAGATGCGTATTGAGATTTCAAAAATCCACCAGAGACTTGAAGCTACAATTATCTATGTAACACATGACCAGACAGAGGCTCTTACTCTTGGTACACGTATTGTTGTTATGAAAGATGGTATTATGCAGCAGGTTGCTTCACCTATTGACCTTTATACAAAGCCATGTAACGTATTCGTTGCAGGATTTATTGGTTCACCTCAGATGAACTTTATTAATTGCAAAGCTGTTAAAGATGGTTCAGATGTTAAGCTTGAATTTGGTTCATACTCTGTTAAGATTCCAGAAGGCAAGGCAGAGAAAGTAATAGAAGGCGGATATATTGGTAAAGAAGTTATCATGGGTATACGTCCAGAAGATATTAAGGATGAAGAGATTTATATTAATTCAGGAACTGATAATGTACTTGATGCAACAGTTAAAGTTTATGAAATGCTTGGTGCAGAAGTATTCTTATACTTTACAGTAGAAGGCTTTGATATTACAGTCCGTGTTAACCCACGTACAACAGCCCGTCCTGGAGATACAATTAAGATTGCGCTTGATGTAAGCAAAATCCATGTATTTGATAAGGAAACAGAAAAGACTATTACTAATTAGAATAATACAGACATATAATAATTAGATATATACATTTTGCAGGTGCTGTACTTAAAGTACAGCACCTGTTTTGATATCAAAGGGATATTCGCAATGCCTGCAAGCAGGCATTGCGGATTGCTTATAACATCATTGTGGCAGTCTGGCAGGAGATTGAACTCCTGCCAGACTACGTAAGCCATTTAAAATGGCTTACGTAATGAGGTTAAATATACAATATTGGAATAATATGGGAAAGTGCACAATTTTTAATGAAATAAATAAGAAAAATATATGAAAAATCAACGTAACCCCCTTTACTTTTGTGCAAATTGATGGTAATATAAATAACCGAAGGGGATATGTGTCATATTTATGGTGAGAGGCACAATAATTGTATTGTAGGTAAGAAAATGAAGGATAATTCTTTCATTTATAAGTTTGAACTGCGTATGGATATGGGCATTAGCTGTTCCTGGAGAAGCCGCAGTATGGAGGTTGATTTATGATATCAAACCAGGTCTTGCAGACTACTATAGATGGATTGAAAAATATAACCAGGATTGATATATGTATTATGGATACAGAGGGGAAGGCCCTTGCAACTACTATAAATAATATTGAGGAATATGAAGAAGCAGTTATGGCATTTGTAGATTCTCCGGCAGACAGCCAGGTTTTACAGGGATACCAGTTTTTTAAGGTATTTGATGAGCACCAGCTGGAGTATGTTATCCTTGCAAAAGGGGACAGTGATGATGTTTATATGGTTGGAAAGCTTGCGGCGTTCCAGATACAGAATTTGCTGGTAGCATATAAGGAAAGGTATGATAAAGATAACTTTATTAAAAATCTTTTATTGGATAACCTGCTGCTTGTAGATATATATAACCGTGCTAAGAAGCTTCATATAGATACAAGTGTTAAGAGGGTAGTATTTCTTATAGAAACTAAGAATGAAAAAGATGTTAATGCACTTGAAACAGTAAAAGGGCTTTTTGCAAGTAAGACACGGGATTTTATTACACAGGTAGATGAGAAGAATATAATCCTTGTTAAAGAGGTTAAGCAGAATGAAGGCTATAGTGACATGGAGAAGACAGCACGTGTAATTCTTGATATGCTTAATACAGAAGCAATGACAATGGTACATGTTGCATATGGTACAATAGTAAATGAGATAAAAGATGTGTCACGTTCTTATAAAGAAGCAAAGATGGCGCTTGATGTTGGAAAGATATTTTATAGTGACCAGCATGTAATAGCTTATAGCAGCCTTGGTATAGGACGTCTTATATACCAGCTTCCTATGCCGCTTTGTAAAATGTTTATAAAAGAGATATTTGGTGATAAGTCACCTGATGACTTTGATGAAGAAACAATCGCAACTATAAATAAATTTTTTGAAAACAGCTTAAATGTTTCAGAAACTTCAAGGCAGCTGTATATACACAGAAATACACTTGTATACAGGCTGGATAAACTTGAAAAAAGCACAGGGCTGGATTTAAGGGTATTTGATGATGCTATAACATTTAAGATAGCCCTTATGGTAGTTAAGTATATGAAATATATGGAAACATTTGAGTACTAAAATTGCAATCATTTAATATGCTTTATATATAAATGCAGGTCAGGCGTAATTTGTCTGGTCTGTGTTTTTTTGTGGATAATATTATATAATACCAGGTTAGTTTCCAGCTTGTTATGCCTGTAGCGGATGCCATTTGTGTAAAATTGTTGTTGCCAGTATACATGGCAGTTTATTATAGGGGTTCTTGAAAAATATTACATAAATTGAGCAATTATTTTATCTATAATATTTACATATAGAGTTTTTTGATATAT